>CAZNSV010000591.1:0-2025 GCA_964575775.1 uncultured Desulfovibrionaceae bacterium | reverse complement strand
CCCTATCTGGGGCAGTTCGCCGTGTTCGTGGAGATGCCACCGGACGTGGCGCGGGAATTCCAGAGCTTATCCAAGGCAAACAGGGGGCGGTCCGCCAGGATTACCGTCAGGGGACACCCGCTGTTCTCGCACACTCTGTACGACACAATGCTTTACAATGCCACGGCGTTTCTCTTTCACTCCGGTGCCCGCGCCATGGAAGTGGGCATCGGCATCTGCAAGGAGAAGCTGCGCGTGGACGAGCCGCTATGGTTGTACAGAACACCTGCCGTGGTACGGCCGGAAGAACGCGAGTTCGAATTCAATTGCAACCGGGTGGCCATGGTCCACGTGCATGCACTCGGGTCCGGGCATGTGGTCTATCTCGAGGTGCCCGGCGAAGTGGACCGAGAGTTTCTGCATGCCTCGCTCCTGCAGCGGGGGGAGCCACTCTGGATCACAGCACAGGGGCACAGGCTGTTCCGCCACGATGGCGGCGTCGCGAACATGAACGGGACGATTTCATTTTCGTTCGCAACCATGGAAGCCGCCCTGCAGGCTGGTGAGGCCATCTGCCCTCGCAAGTTGGCAGTGGGCAACCCGGACTGGTGGGTGCCGCGCAGCCAGGCCCTTGCCCAGTGGTACCTCAGGCAGCGCGAAGCACAGCAGCTGCTGCCCTCTCCCTATCAAGGGGCGCGCTTGCTGCATTGAAGTTCAAAACGATCGGGACAACTAGCAGAAATCTATGTCGTTCAAGACAACAAGTATACGAACTGGCAAAGATACTCCGGAGCTGCGCCTTTGTGCCCTGCTGTGTGCTCTCCTCACCGCTCTCGCGCCTCTGGCGGCAGGGGCTGAGCAGGCCGCGCCCCCCCGTTTCGACCTCGACTGCAGCCGGGTGCTCGCGGTGCAGGTTCGCCCCTATCTGGGGCAGTTCGCCGTGTTCGTGGAGCTTCCACAACATGTGGATGAAGCATTCAGGGCCTTTTCCAGTGCGCACTGGGGGGAGCAGGGAGAAATAACCGTGCGCGGCCAATCCCTTTTTTCCTACGAAGTTGCGGAGCGAAGTCTGCACGGTTCTACCGCCTTCCTTTTCCCTTCAGGTGAACGAGCCATGATGGTGGGGCGGGGTATCTGCGCCGACAAGCTGCAATTCGCGGATCCGGTCTGGATGTGGAAAGCGCCCCCCCTGTCAGGACTGGAAGAACCGGAGTTTGAGCTCAACTGCGACCGCGTGCTCATGGTGCATGTTCTGGGGGTCATGGCACGGCCTGCGCTCTTCCTGGAGGTGCCGGGGGAAGTGGCCAGGGAGTATCTCCACCATTGCGAACTACACAGAGGGCGCTCTGGCTGGATTACGGCAAATGGCACCAGACTGTTTCAAAAGTTGCTGAACTATCAAAGCATTTCTGGTTTCATCAGCTTCGACTTCGCAACCATGGACGAAGCCCGGCACGTTGGCGAGAAGATCTGCAGCCGCAAGCTGAATCTGGGGGAACTGTATCTGCTGGACAGGCACACCCACCAGCGAATCCACGACTTGCTGCGACAGCGCGAAACCCAGCAACTGCTGCCCTCTCCCTACCAGGGGGCGCGTTTGCTGCATTGAAACGCCGCTTCCCGGTGGTCAGGCCCTTTGTGTGCCGGTTGCACCGCGCCCCGCTGTTGCCGTACCGCCACCGTCTCCGCCAACGGCAGGCCCACCCCGTTGGTATAGCTGCCCAGTATCTCGCGCACCTGGCCGACGCCCATTCCCTGTTTTACCTAGCCCCGGCCTTGCCCATGGTACCCTCATTTGAGCCCACAATGGCGTACTCGGCAGGCAGTCTTGTTTGCTGCCTTTGCCGGTCAAAGGCGTGGCGACATTTGTGCACCTGCAGAGAAGCAGCTTGGGAATGTGCAAGAAGATGTATCCGCCCGACCAGCGAAGAGGGACCCGGGAGCATGCGGCTTGTCGTTGACAACAGACACTTGTCGCTTTACATTAGTATGATGATTCGCAGCGTGAAACATCGCGGGTTGCGGCGCTTGTACGAGGCTGACGAC
>CAZNSV010000590.1:0-2036 GCA_964575775.1 uncultured Desulfovibrionaceae bacterium | reverse complement strand
GAACAATGCGAACAACAAAATGATGAACGGAATGTATTCGAGGAGCAGAACGTGGGCTATTTCGTACAAGGCGAGGGAAAAACCGAAATTCAGTGCGAAGGGAACGAGGAAAGCGAGGGACCAGAACGCGGAGACCTTACCGAAGTGATGATGCCAGAAGTGAGGGACAGTGAGAGGCATGACGGCGATGGAGAGGAGCATGCAGGCAAAGGGGATGACCCAGAGTACCCCCAGTTGCGGGCCGATGGCTTCGGCCATGTGGTGCAAGTCGCCGTCGTGACCGTGAGCATCGCCGTGTTCGCCGCCCGTTGCTTCTCCATGGCCTTCCTGGGCGGCAACTGCCTGACCATGGTTGATTTCGCCTACTTTTTCCGCAGCCGCACCCGAGTAGGGCACCGCCGCCACCGCGACCAGGGCAATCAGCATTGCCGCACAGAATATGCGCAAAGAATGCATCACCGTTTTCGCCTCCATGGTTATACGACGCGCCCCCGCCTTCTGGCGGGGTTCAGTAGCCGAACCTGATGTTTGTTGAGCACTCTCGTCGTCAACACCTCCCTGCCGCATCCGGAGCCACCGAACGCCAGTTCTCAGATGTGAGCCGCGGCCGTGCGAGTAACCCAGTGGGCACTGGCGCGGCCCGGACTAAGAGCATTGAGCCATTGAGAATGGCTTGCTGTTCTTCAGCCTTCTCCTGAAGCATGAACAAAGTTTCAGGAACGGACCATGTTTCTAGGCGCGACCGGGCTACCGGATGATCAGCACCGGGCAGCAGGTGCGTTGCAGCACGTGGTGCGTGACGCTGCCCATGATCAGGCCTTCCAGGTCCGTGAGCCCGCGACTACCCATGACGATGAGATCCATGCCGTTTTCCTCGGCATACTTGATGAGCACCACGGCGGGATCACCGACGCGCACCACCCGCGAGTAGCAGACGTTCATGCCTTCGCAGAGGTCCTTGTACCCTTCGATGAGCTTGAGACCGTCGGCTTCGAGCTCCTGCATGAGCTTTTCGCGGGCCGAACCGCCGATAAGGTTGGGAATGTGGCCCGGGCAGTGCAGGAGCGTCAGCTCAGCACCTTGGGTCCGGGCAATGCCGCGGGCGTACTTGGCTGCCTTGTCCGCGTGTTTCGAGCCGTCCACAGCCACGAGGATCTTGGTAAACAGCATCTGGGTCACTCCTGCATCTTGTGTTTTGTTTCACAAACCGCGAACGCACTGCTCCCTGGGGCAGTGCGTTCGCGGGTTATATGAAACGTTTAGGCTGTTGTCTAGTGGTGTCCGGAATGGCGTGCTTCATAGGTTTCTGGCCATGTCCGGAGCACGTGGTGCCCGTCGGCTAGGCGACCCAGCCGCGGGACGCGTAGCGCGTACCGTCGGGGCCGATGGCCAGACATTCCCGGCCGGGCAGGGCGTTCACGAATGCCAGCCCCTGGGTGGGCGGCATCACGAACACCGCGGTGGAAAGGGCGTCGGCCTCCAGCACGGAAGAGGCGCGCACGGAAACGCTGACTAGGCTGTGCGGCGAATGTCCGGTCAGGGGCGTGACGATATGATGGTAGAGTTTGGCGTTGTCGAAGAAGATTTCGTAGCTGCCGGAAGTGGCTACGGCGCCGTCGCGCATGGCGAGCACGGCTGGATACCGCCCCTGCAGCTCTGGATCCTCGATGGCAATGCGCCAGGGCTGGCCCTTGGCGTTGGCCCCCTTGGTCCGGATGTCACCGCCGGCATTGATGAGCAGGTTCTCGATCCCCTGTTCGGCCATGACCGAGGCGGCACGGTCCACGATGTAGCCCTTGGCGATGCCGTCCAGGCTCAGGGACATGCCGGGGCGCTCAAAGCGCACCGAGGAGCCGCTGACCTGCACCCGATCAGCACCCACCAGTTCCAGGGCCTGGGCCAACTCGGCCTCGGAGAGGTCCAGCGGCTGGCCGCTGCGGGCCTTGGCCTTGAACAGGTCCACCACCGGCGCCACCGTGGGATCGAAGGCGCCTTCGCTCAGGCCGTGGATGCGCTGGGCGCGATCGAGCACGGAC
>CAZNSV010000589.1:0-2055 GCA_964575775.1 uncultured Desulfovibrionaceae bacterium | reverse complement strand
GGCCGAGGCCGCGCAACAGGGCGCGGAGCCTCTGCCCGTGGCCCTCAAGTTCGACACCGGCATGCGGCGGCTGGGCTTTCGGGCCAGCGAGGTCCCGCCCCTGCTGGAACTGCTAGCCACGCTGCCGCAACTGCGCGTGACGCTGGTCTGCTCGCATCTGGCCACGGCCGACGATCCCGCTCAGGCCGCGTTCGCTCAAGAGCAGGGGCAGGAGTTCACGGCCATCTGCGCGGCGCTGCGCCCCTTGGGGGCCTTCGAGACCAGCCTGGCCAATTCCGCCGGAATTCTGGCCCACCCGGACCTGCACCGGGACGTGCAGCGCCCGGGCATCGCCCTGTACGGAGCCAATCCCCTGCACGACACGCCCTGGGCGGACAAGGGCGCGGGGCTCGAGCCGGCCATGCGCGTCACGGCGCCGGTGCTGCAGGTGCGGGAGCTGGCTGCCGGAGAGAGCGTGAGCTACGGCCGGACCTACCGTGCGTCCGCGCCCACCCGCCTGGCCATTGTGGCGGCGGGCTATGCCGATGCCTACAGCCGTGGCTTGTCCAGCGCCACGGGGCAGGGGCCCTGCATGTTGGTGCGGGGGCGGCGCGCCCCCATTGTGGGGCGGGTCTGCATGCAGATGACGGCCGTGGATGTGGGGCCGGGCAGGGACGTGCGCCCGGGGGACGAGGCCTGTCTGCTCGGCGAGCAGGCTGGGCCGGATGGCCGGGATGCGATCACGGCCGAGGAGCTGGCCGCCTGGTGGGGGACCATTCCCTACGAGGTCTTCTGCGTGCTGGGGCTCAATCCCCGAGGCTGAGGCCGTCGGAGAAACTCAATCCCGCCCCAGGCAGCGCAGCCCCTTGTCCGAGAGGATGTAGCCCTTGCGTTTCTCGCCGGTGCCCAGCTCCACCTTGACGCGGATCACAAAGCCCTGGGCGTAAAGTTCGTTGAGGTCCTGGGGGGCGTAGTTCTCGGCCTCGGACTGGGGCATCAGCCCCCCGAAGCGGTGGATGCCGGTAAAGTGCTGGATGTCCGAGAGGATCCGCAGGCGCTCCGGGCTCAAATCCCCGCAGTCCCTGGGCAGGGGCTTGTCCTTGCGGCGGGGCAGGGTGGGCGGTGCCACGGTTTCGGAGCGGCGCAGCCTGTCCAGGGCCTGGTCTCCCTGCTCGGTGAGCTTGAGCAGCACGGATTCCTGCCCGCAGGCGTAGCTGATCTGCATGCGCTCCACCAATCCGGCATGCACCAACTCGTCGATTTTGTGGGCGTCGTAGCAGAGGGCCAGCTTGGCGGGCAGCATGCCACGGTAGCGTTCGATGCTGGCGAAGCTGGCGATATCCTGGAGGATTTCCTGGTGTTGCTTGTCCAGTTGCATCCCCGCTTCTTATCGTGACCGAGGAAAAAAAACAACCGCCCCGTGTCGCTTCAAGAACTCCCGTGCCCTGTGTCCTCCCCGTAGCCGAGGTGCTTGACAGCGTCCCCCCGGCGTGCTGTAGCCAAGTAAAGTCCCAGGCATTTTTACCCTTTTCGGAGCTTGGCCATGCGCAGAAGAGAGTTCGTGAAAGGCCTTGGTGTGCTGGGTGCGGCAGGGTTGGCGACCGCCATCTGCCCCTGGCCGGGAGCGTTGGGTACGGGCTGGGCTGCGGGATTGCCCGAGCAGCGGATTCAGGCGGTGTTGGATGCCCACGTGGGCGAGGGTGCCCTGCCCGGGGTCATCCTGGGGGTCAAGACACCCTGGGGCTCCTTTTTCGGCGCCTCCGGGCTGGCGGACCTGGCCACGACACGCCCTCTGACCGCCGAGGACCAGATCCGCATCGCCAGCACGACTAAAACCATTACCGCGACGCTGGTCCTGATGCTGGTGGACGAGGGCCTGCTCGGTCTGGACACCAGACTCGGGGAAATCCTGCCGGGTGCGGTGCCCAATGCGGACAGCATCACCCTGACCCAGCTGCTCAACCACACGGCCGGGGTCCATGACCACGAAGAAGACCCGGGCCTGGATCTCCTGTCCCCCGAGGGCTTCACCAAGGACTGGAGCGCCCAGGAAATCCTGGCCTTTCCCAACGCACA
>CAZNSV010000588.1:0-2062 GCA_964575775.1 uncultured Desulfovibrionaceae bacterium | reverse complement strand
GCAGGGCCAGCCGGGCCTCCTCGTACACGGGCTGGGCCTCATCCGGCGCGTTGCGGTAATCCCGGGGATCCAGCCGGGCCAGGACCTCGTCCATGCGCACGGCGCGCCCGGCCTGCCCATGCAGCTCGATGAGCACGCCGTCCACGGCAAAGGTCAGGTCGGCCCGATTGGCAGCCTGCACCGTGGCCGGGAACAGGCGCTGCCCGGCTTCCGAGTTGGCTGCCACGCGGATGGTCCGGACGGGGCGCACGGGCTGGGGCGCGGCCTCGGCCAAAGCCCCACCGTGTACGAACAGGGGCCAGGTGAAGTGCCAGGCCAGGAACCCGCCCAGGGCAGCCAGGACCAGAAACACAGTGAGAATAATCAAACGTTTCATGATGCTCTCCAAAGGTTACGGAAGATCCGGTACGTCCGTGGGGGCTGGGGCCTCGGGTGCGGCCAGGGGCTCCGTGGGCAAGCCAAGCAGCAGGATCAAGGCATTGGCGGCTTCGCGGGCCACGTTGGTGATGAATTCCGGGGTCAGCAGACGCTCGCCGTACATTTTGGCCAGGGGCTGCAAGGTCAGGAGATAGAAAATGAGCTGCGCGTGGAGTGTCATGGCCCAGATGAGCAGGGTCTCCTCCGGCAACTCGGGCCGCAGGCGACGCAGAAACTCCATGTCCCCGTCCAGATGAGGCTTGAAAACCTCCCGGGCCAGCAGGTCATGGGCCGAGGAGGGAGTGCAGAATTCCCGGGTGATCAGGCGCTTCTTCCAGTTGTCCTGGGTGGAGACAAAGAAGTCCGTGAACACTTTGTGGGCCATGATGCGGATGATCTGCGCCTGTCCTTGTGGGGTATGGGCCAGCTCGGGATGCTCGCGGGCCACGTCCTCCAGGCAGATGTGGTTCTCGGAAACGGCCGCATGCTGGAAGGCCGCCACATAGAGCTGCTCCTTGCCGCCGAAGTGGTAGTGGATGCCACCCAGGTTCACCTGGGCCGCCTCGGCGATCATGCGGGTGCTCACGGCGTCGAAACCGTGTTCGGCAAAGAGCCGACAGGCGGCGTCCAGGAGGGCCAGGCGGGTGTCCTTGGGTGCTTGGGTCATGCGTCCTCCATAAGGGGCGGGGCCAATGGCCCCGGGTAAGTCAGACGACTGAATCAGCTGCGGCAGAGGTAATTCAGTCGTCTGACTCAGTCAAGGCCCATGCAGGCACCTGAGGAAAAAAAAGGGGTGTTCCCGTGTTGGCCAGCAGGCAGGGAAGGGGGCGCCCCGCACTCGGTCGCGAGCGCATTATTTCCTGGTGCCAGGGCTCGTTACTGAAGAAATTTTCAATCGTTTCAGGAAAATGCATAAGAGCATCTAGCCATTTCCAATGGCAAGATGCTCTAGCGCCTTTTCGCCTTGTGCCAAGGCTCCCACCTGAAACAATCTCCAATTGTTTCAGGAAAATGCATAAGAGCATCTAGCCATTCACCATGGCAAGATGCTCTAAGCGCCTTGGGCGA
Organism: uncultured Desulfovibrionaceae bacterium; assembly: GCA_964575775.1. Taxonomy (GTDB): domain Bacteria; phylum Desulfobacterota; class Desulfovibrionia; order Desulfovibrionales; family Desulfovibrionaceae; genus CAZFCK01. The sequence continues at coordinate 577 of CAZNSV010000588.1, read as the reverse complement.
GGTTGACCCGCTCCTCCTCGAAATCGGCGTAGGCCAGGGCGATACGGCGGAACGCGTCCTCCATGTCCAGGAAGGCCGCGCAGAGGTCGGGATCGAAGTGGCTGCCCCGGCCCTCGGCAATGATCTCCAGGGCCTGGGCATGGGGGAAGGGGGGCTTGTAGACCCGTCGACTGATGAGGGCGTCGTAGACGTCGGCAATGGCCATGAGCCGCGCGGCCACGGGGATGGCGTCCCCGGCCAGTCTTTGGGGGTAGCCCGTGCCGTCCCAGCGCTCGTGGTGGCAGTAGGCGATGTCCCGGGCCAGGCGCAGGAAGGAGTTGCCCCCGAGTTTCTCCTCGGCCTTGGCCAGGCTGTCGCGGCCGTAGAGGGTGTGCTTCTTCATCTCCTCGAACTCCTCGGCTGTGAGCTTGCCGGGCTTGAGCAGGATGGAGTCCGGCACGCCCACCTTGCCCACGTCGTGCAGCGGGGCCGAGATGTAGAGCAGTTCGATCATGGCGTCATCGATGAGGGGGGCGAAGCGCGGGTGCCCCATGACCTGTTGCGCCAGGGCCTTGACGTAGTTCTGGGTGCGCTTGAT
>CAZNSV010000587.1:548-2078 GCA_964575775.1 uncultured Desulfovibrionaceae bacterium | reverse complement strand
CCCAGGGCGCAGAGTCCGGCCGCGCTCAGGCAGAGCACGGGGCGCAGCCGCTTGCCACCGGCACCCAGGCTGTACTCCATGGCCTCCAGCAGGGTGCAGGGGATGCCCCGCCCCTTGAGGGCGCCGCGCAGATAATCCTCCACCGGCTCCGCCCGCCGCTTGAGCTCCGCCTTCACCAACGCCGCATCGGACATGGCACCTACTCCTCCCGTTCCTGTTGTTCCGGCCCCGCAACCCGCTCCGCCTGCCCCTGTAGGGGCGCCGCCTCCTGCTGCAGCACCTGCACCTCGTAGCGCGCCTTTTCCAGCTGCTCGCGGCAGGCCCGCACCAGCTCCACGCCTTCCTTGTAGAGCAGCATGCCCTTTTCCAGGGGCACGTCCTCGCGCTCCAGCTCGTCCAGGAGCTCCTGCAAGCGCTCCAGCCGGGCTTCGAAATCTTGTCTCTTCTTGGCGCTCATGCCTCGTTTCCCTCTTGTTTCACGCCCTCCACCCGGACCGCCAGCTCGCCGTCGCGCAGGCGGACGTCCAGCAGTTCGCCCGGAGTTGCCGCCCCGGCACTGCGCAGATACCGCCCCGTGCCGCTGTGGGACACCAGGGCGTAGCCACGCAGCAAGGGGCGCTCGGGGTCGAGAGCATCCAGTTTCAGGGCCAGCCTGTCAAGCCCGCTCCCCGCCTGCTCCAGGCGCCGGGCCTGGGCCTGCTCCAGCCGCTGGGCCAGCCGCTCCAGCCCCCGGACCTGTTCGGTCAGCCGGGCCGGAGTCCAGGCCCGCGTCAGCCGCCCGGCCAGCTCCGTGACCCGGGCCAGCCATTGCCGGGGCAGCCGCGCCCCTGCCTGGTCCAGACGCAGTTGCAAGCGTCCCAAGACCTCGGTGGCGCGCTCCAGTCGCCTGTGGGGGGCAAACCACTGCACCCCGCGCTCCAGGTGGGCCAGCCGCTTGTCCAGGTCCTGCAACCGGCGCTGCCAGGCCCGCGTCAGGGCCAACTCCCGGCCGTCCAGCCCCTGGGCCAGGGTCTCGCGCTCCTCGTAGAGCAGCTGGGCCGCGTGGCTGGGCGTGGCCGCGCGCAGGTCCGCCACCAGGTCCGCGATGGAGACGTCCACCTCGTGGCCGATGCCTGCCAGCACCGGCAGCCGGGAACGGTACACCGCCTCGGCCACGGGCTCGGTGTTGAAGGCCCAGAGGTCCTCCAGGGAGCCGCCGCCACGGATGAGCACCACCACCTCGGCCCAGGGGCGGTCGCTCCCGGCCTCGGGCGCGTTGGTCCGCTCCAGAGCCCGGGCCAGCTGCGCGGGGGCCTGCTCCCCCTGCACCAGGCTGGCGTAGACGCGGATACTGCCGCCATGACCGCGCTCGCGGGTCAGACGCAGAAAATCCTCCAGGGCCGCACTGCCCGGGGCCGTGACCACCGCCACCCGCTGGGGGTTACGCGGCAGGGGGCGCTTGCGGGCCTGATCGAACCAGCCCAGGGCGGCGTACCGCTGCTTGAGGGCCTCGAACTCCTGGTGCAGCCGCCCCACCCCGAGATCCTGCAC
>CAZNSV010000587.1:0-457 GCA_964575775.1 uncultured Desulfovibrionaceae bacterium | reverse complement strand
CACCAGCTGGTAGACACCGCGCGGGGGGTAGACCGTGAGCCGCCCCCCGCAGAGTATCTCCTTGCCGTCGGCCAGGGTGGCGTCCGCGGCGGTCTCGGTGAAGACCTCGCCCGTGAGCGGGTCCACGCGCTCGGCCCGGAAGCGGCTCTGCCGGAACCAGACCACGGCCAGGGCGGCCCCGGCGTCCTTGAGCGTGAAGTAGACGTGCCCTGAGGCCGGTCGCGCCAGGTTGGAGACCTGCCCCTTGACCCAGACCGCCGGGAAATCGTGCTCCAGGCTCTGTTTGATCAGGCCCGTGAGTTCGGTGACCGTGAGTATGCCCTGCAGCATCGCCCCCCGCCGTGTAATCAGGCCTGTTCCAGGCCCCAACCCGCGTGCACCTTGGCGCGCCAGGCCGCGAAGGCCGCCGCGAAGGCCGCCAGGGGCAGTTCCTCTTTCTCGCCGCTCCTGCGGTCCA
>CAZNSV010000586.1:0-2087 GCA_964575775.1 uncultured Desulfovibrionaceae bacterium | reverse complement strand
AAATTGTTTCAGGATGGAGCCTTGTTTCAAGGCGAAAATGCGCTAGCACCTTCGCCCAGGAGGCAGCAACATGCCGGGAATCGACCTGCACACCCACTCCACGGCCTCGGACGGCTCACTGACCCCCACCGAGCTGGTCAATGCGGCCAAGGCCGCCGGGCTCGTGGCCCTGGGACTCACCGACCACGACACCACCGCCGGGCTGGCCGAGGCCAGCAGCGCGGGCGAGGCCGCCGGACTGGAGGTGGTGCTGGGCTGCGAACTGAGCGCCACCACGGACACGGCCCGCATGCATCTCCTGGGGCTCTGGCTGCCGTCAAAGCCCTCGGCCCTCGAAGCCGCCATGACGGCCCTCAACGAGCACCGCCACGAGCGCAACCACATCATCATCGCCAAGCTGCGGGAACTGGGGCTGGACATCGACTACCCAGCCGTGCGCGATTTTGCCGGGGAAGGCTCGGTGGGGCGTCCCCACATCGCCGCCCTGTTACTCCAGCGGGGGCAGGTGCGCTCCATGGAAGAGGCCTTCGAGCGTTATCTGGGCTCCCGGGGCAAGGCTTACGCCCCCAAACGGGTACTCAGCGCCCAGGAAGCCATTGACCTGCTCAAGTCCGAAGGCGCCACGGTGATCCTCGCCCACCCCTACCAGTGCGGGCTCGGGGGCAGCGAGTTGGAGGCCGAGGTCCTGCGCCTCAAGGGGCTCGGGCTCGACGGGCTGGAGGCCTACTACAACGACCACACTCCCTCGCGCACCGCGGCCATGCTGCATCTGGCCAAGCGCCTGGACCTCCTGGTCAGCGGCGGTTCCGACTTTCACGGCGCGGCCAAGCCCGACATCCGTCTGGGGTCGGGGCGCGGCTCCCTGCGCGTGCCCCTGGAGGTGCTCGACGCCCTGAAGGAGGCGCGGGTCCGACAGGGGCTGCCGATCTGAGTCGATCATGCCGCCGCTTGCCCCCTTCCCTGTTCCCGAACTCCTGGCCCCGGCCGGGACCCCGGAGATGCTGGCCACGGCCCTGACCTACGGTGCTGACGCCGTGTACCTGGGCGGACCTGGCCCCAACCTGCGCGCCAAGGGCAGCGGCTTCGGGGCCGAGGACCTGGCCGAGGCCTTCCACCTGATCCACTCCCAGGGGCGGCGCGGGTATCTCTGCCTCAACGCCTTTCCCGGCGAACGGGAGCTTTGCAGCGTGCGCGCCAGCCTGGAGCTGGTGGCGGCCCTGCCCCCGGAGGCCGCGCCCCACGCCCTCATCGTGGCCGACCCCGGGGTGCTGCGGTTGGCCCGGCAACTGGCCCCCGCCCTGCCCCTCCATCTGAGCACCCAGGCCAACACCGCCAACAGCGAGGCCCTGGCCTTCTGGCAGGAGCAGGGCGTGCAGCGGGTGAACCTGGCCCGGGAAACGGACTTCAGCTCCCTGCGTCGCCTGGCCGCTGCCGCGCGGACGCGGGGCGGTCCGGAGCTGGAGGTGTTCGTGCACGGCGCCCAGTGCATGGCCCTGTCCGGCCGCTGCCTGCTCTCGGCCTGGCTCAACCAACGCTCGGCCAATCTGGGGCTCTGCACCCACCCCTGCCGCTACGAGTACCGCCCCTTGCGGCTGGAGGAGCGCACCCGCCCCGGCGAATGGCTCTGGGAGCTGCAGGAGCACGACGGCTTCAGCGAGGTGTTGGCGGCCGAGGACCTCTGCCTGCTGCCCTATCTACGGGGGCTGGTGGCGCAAGGCCTGGCGGCCCTGAAGATCGAGGGTCGCACCAAGAGCGAGGGGCACCTGGCCCGGGTCCTGGACCCCTACCGCGGCGCCCTGGACAGTCTGGCCCGCAGCGGCCGCTTCGACCCGCGCCCCTGCCTGGACGAGCTGCTGCCCACGGCCAAGCGCCCCCTGAGCAGTGGCCTATTTCTCCCCAAGGGGCGCCGTCGGTTGCTGCAGGGCCCGGTGGGAGGGAGCGTGGTGGTGGGCAAAGTGCTGGCGGGCGGGGACGGACGCTATGACGTGGCCGTGCGCGCGCCCTGGTCGGCCGACGCCGTGGTGCGGGTGCTGCAACCCGGCCTGCGACGGCCGATACTGGCGGGGTATGTCCTGGAGGACGCCCTG
>CAZNSV010000585.1:964-2097 GCA_964575775.1 uncultured Desulfovibrionaceae bacterium | reverse complement strand
GCCCCGGCCCAATCCCGACGAGGTGGAAGCCGGTGCGTTTCACGATCCCGACGAGGTGGCTTTCCTGGTCGAGAACTTCGCCGAACTGCTGACCCCGGCCCTGCTCTACGCCTGGGAGCACAACCTCATGTTCGCGCCCGCGTTCGACTGACAGCCTCGGCCAGCCCCTTGCCCGCCAGCAGGGTCGCGAAGGTCTCGTGCACGCGGCCGTTGCTGGCCAGCAGGGTCTCGGCGTCCAGCGTGTAGGCGCGCGTGGGGTCCAGCTGCGTCACCCGCCCCCCGGCTTCTTCCACCAGCAGCCAGCCCGCCGCCGTGTCCCAGGGGTGCAGAAAGCCCTCGTAGAACACGTCCAGGCGCCCCCAGGCCAGATAGGCCAGGTCCAGGGCCGCCGAGCCATAGCGCCGCAGCCCCCGGCAATGCAGCAGGGTTTCCTGCAAACAGGCCATGATGGGGGCGATATTGTCCCGAATGCTGTACGGGAACCCCGTGGCGGCCACGCAGCGCTCCAGGTCGTCGGTTTCGCTCACCCGCAGGGGGCGGTCGTTGCAATAGGCGCCGCCCCCCTGCTCGGCCCAGAACAGCTCGTCCAGAATGGGGTTGTAGACCACGCCCAGGCGCATGCGCCCCTTGGCCAGCAGGCCGATGGAGGTGGCCACGAAGGGCAGGCTGTGGGCGAAGTTGGTGGTGCCGTCCAGGGGGTCCACCACCCAGGCCAGGTCGCCGAAGTGGTACTCGTCTTGGGTGCTTTCCTCCCCCACGAACAGGGCCTCGCGCAGGAGCGCGCCGAGGCGCTGCCGGAGCAGATCCTCCACGGCCAGGTCCGTGTCCGTGACGATGTCGATGCGCCCCTTGTGGGTGATGGTACGGGGCTTGTCCCAGGCGGCGCGGATCAGGGCGCCCGCCTCTCTGGCGGCGGCGAGCAGGGGCTCGCGCAGACCGCTCCAAGGGTTCTGGCTCATGCAGGGGCTCCGGAAGAGGCGGGGGTCAGGGCGCGGCTTTCTTGACGTCGCGCAGCCGACTCTTGAGATGCAGGTTTTCCAGGAAGAGCTCCAGGTGCCCCCCAGCCATCTGGGCAAAGGCCCGGACGTGGTCGCTGATCTCCATCCCTTCCTCGTGGGCGAAGCCCAGGACCC
>CAZNSV010000585.1:0-910 GCA_964575775.1 uncultured Desulfovibrionaceae bacterium | reverse complement strand
GAGAAGTAGAGGGGCAGGCACATCAGGCTCTTGAAGATCGGGGTGTGCACGGACTTGCCGAAGAGCGGGGAAATGGAGCCCGCGCTCTCGTGCTCCCCCAGGAACACGGGAGCGTTGTTCTTGAAGACCCAGCCCACCAGGCCGGTGCCGATGGGAAAGCGGTTCTCGGGCTGCCGTCCGGCAATGAGGGGGCGGCTGCTGCCTTCCAGAAAAAAGGTCTTGCCGCCTTCGTCGCGCACGGCCAGGAAGCAGTAGTCGAAGCCCGTGCTCTCGGCCACCAGTAGCAGAAAATTCTCCAGAAAGGCGTCCCAGCGGGTGAGACGCTTGCGCAGCCCCTGGATGAGCTGCAGGCTGTGGTAGTAGCAGGACTCGTTGTGGTGCTTGCCCGCGGTTTCCAGCTTAAGGCGCAGGTCGTTGATACTCTCGGCGAAGAGGTGCAGGATCTTCTGATCCTTTTCGCTGAAGGAGAAGGTGCGCTTGCTGTCCAGGCAGAGCACCCCGGCGCCGTCCTTGAGCATGCAGCCCATGAAGGCCTTGATGTTGGGTTCGCCCTCGGGACCGTAATACTCCAGCCAGCCGCGCTTGCTGTCGAAGTTGTTGATGAGCAGGGGCTGCTTGTTGGAGACGATGGACCCCACGATGCCCTTGCCCGCCTGAACCGAACTCTGCGGGACCACCTTGTCGCCCAGACTGAACCAGGACGCGGCCCTGTAGTGCCCTTCGGCGCCCTGGGGCAGGAACAGGACGCAGGAATAGGCGTCGAAGACGCTGCACACGATGGCCAGTATGCGCTGCAGAAAGGAGTCGTTGTCCATGGTGGTACCGTGTTGAGAAATCCGGGCCCCGAAGCTGGGGTCTGCCCCTTGTAGTAGGGAAGAAGCGTCCGTCTTGTCAACACGTTGGCGAAAAT
>CAZNSV010000584.1:0-2100 GCA_964575775.1 uncultured Desulfovibrionaceae bacterium | reverse complement strand
GGAAAGGGTTCCCCAGGGAACCCTTTCGCGGCGAACGGCGCGGCACCGGCGCGTTTCCAGGTGCGGCGCTCGATGATTGCAGCGGGCAAGACTCGTTTCATGTTCCGGACCTGAGGGTTGCCGGGCAGTGGACTTGTGCCCCCTGCTCCGACCGGGTTGCGCGGCGGAACCGCCCCGCCGCAGATACAGGAGTCCCACTACCGGGCGCGCATGACAGGGGCGTGACGGGGAGCGCATAGTTTGATGACAGGCAGGAAACCGAGACGCGCTGCCCCGGACCAGGGCCAGACGCCAGGGAGGCTCCGTTGACAGACACACCACAGTGTGTATTAGCGAAGCGAAGTGGTCGCGAACTGAAGAACAAGCACTGAGGAATGAACCATGTACTTCCCGGCCGCCGTCTTTGTGGAGCCAGGCTCAGCCTATGGTGTCGCCTTGCCGGACATCCCCGGCTGCAACACCGCGGGCGAAACCCTGGAAGAGGCCCTGGCCAATGTCCAGGAAGCCGTGGAACTGGCTCTGGAGGGTGAGCGGGGCAGACTGCTGCCCTCGCCCCTGGACGCGCACCGCGACAACCCTGCCTATGCCGGGGCCTTGTGGGCGCTGGTCAACGTGGACCTCGGGTTCCTGGATAACCGCACCGTGCGCGTGAACGTCACGCTCCCGGCGGGCACCCTCGAAGAAATCGACCGAGCCGCCAAGGGGCGCGGCCTCTCCCGCTCGGCCTTCCTGGTCCGGGCCGCTCGCAGGGAACTCAGCCGGGCCGGCTAGAGCATTATCCTGAAACAATTGGAATTGGTTCAGGAACGAGCCTTGTTTCCAGGCGAAATGCCCGAGAGCACCTTGCCATGGAACCTGGTCAGCCGCGCTCCCGGCCCGCTGGACTACTCCCCCTTGGCGATGCCGCGCAGGGCCTGCATCAGCTGCCCCAGCTCGGGGCGGAGGTTGATGTCCCCGATGCCCACGTGGCGCAGGACCCCGGCCTTGTCCACGATGAACATGGCCCGCTCGGAGACCCCTTCGGGGCGCAGGATGCCGTAGGCCTGGGCCACGGCGCCGTGGGGCCAGAAGTCCGAGAGCACCGGGAACCACAACCCGCCCATTTCGTTGACCCAGGCGTGCTGCGTGGGCAGGTTGTCCACCGTGATGCCCAGCAGCACCGTGTCCAGGGCCGCAAACTCGTCGGCCAGGATGTTGTAGCCCGGCCACTGGTCCGAGCAGATGGGGGTCCAGGCCGCGGGCACGAAGCTCAGCACCACGTTCTTCTTGCCGCGAAAGTCCGACAACGTGACCATGCTGCCGTCCAGGGCCGGGAGGGTGAAGTCCGGGGCCGGATCACCCACCTTGAGCGGGCTTTGGGTATTGATCGGGGGCAACTGCCCAAGGTTGTAGATGTTCTCACGCAGTTCCGCACCCGCCGCAAGGGGCAAAAAAAGTGCAAGAAGAGTTAGCAACAGCAGAAGAAGAATACCGTAACGCCGATGTCGTGTCCTGTTCATCGCCCTCACTCCTCTGCAGTGGGTTCCGTGTCAGGGGACCAATGCCAACAGCAATGGCTGCTGCTAAGCATAGACGTTCGCGCCAAAAAAGTCTTCACTTTTCCGCAACCGCCCCCCTGCTCCGCCCTTTACCCTGTCATCAGGGCAGCACGGGCTGCAGGCGCAGGCCCTGCGGCGTGAGCACCGTGCGGTAGAGCAGCGTTTGCGGCAAGGACTGCGGCAACAACGGCTGCAAGGTCTCCAGCAACCGCTCCTCGTGCACCAGCAGCAGCACGTACTCCTGCTTGCCGAGCAGGGCTTCCAACTGCTTGGGCTCCTGCTGCAGCACGTCGTGGGGGCTCACCGTGGTCAGCACCGGGGACAGCTCGTATTTGAGCATCACGGGCAGTATGCCGTTGGATTCCATGGTCAGGATCACGTAGAGCCGGTCCTGCCCGCCCAGGGCGGCCCGCACCCCTGGCAGATGCGGGGCCAGGGCGAGGCGGAAGGAGTCCAGCCCGGTGTTGGCCGTATACAAGGGGCGCGTGTACGGCGTCTCCAGAAGGTACAGACCCAGCAGCACGGCCAGGCGGCGCGAGCACACCTCGCCCGCCTCGCCGCC
>CAZNSV010000583.1:0-2101 GCA_964575775.1 uncultured Desulfovibrionaceae bacterium | reverse complement strand
CGGCCCAGGGCATCATCGCCCCCGACGAGGCACAGCGCATCGTGGAGGGGCTGGAGCAGGTGCGCGGGGAAATCGAATCCGGCGCCTTCGTCTGGAAGCTCGAGCTCGAAGACGTGCACATGAACATCGAGCACCGGCTGAGCGAGCTGGTGGGCGATGCCGGGCGCAAGCTCCATACGGGGCGCTCCCGCAACGATCAGGTGGCCCTGGATTTCCGCCTGCACGTGGCCGCCCGGCTGGAGGTCTGGTCCGCCCTGTGCCTGGATCTTTGCCGGGCCTTCAAGGAGCAGGCCGAGGCGCACCGCGAGGTATTGCTGCCCGGCTGCACCCATCTGCAGCCCGCCCAGCCCGTGAGCCTGGCCCAGCATCTCTTGGCCTACGCCTGGATGTTCCTGCGCGACCAGGCGCGGATTCAGGATTGTCTGCGCCGGGTGCGGGTCTCGCCCCTTGGCGCCGCGGCGTTGGCCGGGACCACCTACCCCCTGGACCCGCAAGCCGTGGCGCGGGAGGTGGGCTTTCCCGAGGTCTTCGCCAACAGCATGGACGCGGTGGCGGACCGGGATTTCGCGGCCGAGGCCCTGTTCGTGGCGAGTCTGTGCCAGGTGCACCTCAGCCGTTTCTGCGAGGAGCTGATCCTCTGGGCCAACCCCAATTTCGGGTACGTGCTCCTGCCGGACGGCTACGCCACGGGCTCGAGCATCATGCCCCAGAAGAAGAACCCGGACGTGGCCGAGTTGATCCGTGGCAAGACCGGGCGTGTGGTGGGCAGCCTTGTGGGGCTCCTGACCACCCTCAAGGGGCTGCCCCTGACCTACAACCGCGACATGCAGGAAGACAAGGAGCCCTTCTTCGACGCGGACCGTACCCTGAGCGGCAGTCTGAGCCTGGCCGCGGGCATGCTCCGTGCCTTGCGCTTCGACGCAGCTGCCATGCGCCGGGCCCTGGAGCCGGGCTTTCTCAATGCCACGGAACTGGCCGACTACCTGGCCGCCAAGGGCCTGCCCTTCCGGGATGCGCACCACGCCACGGGCAAGGCCGTGGCCCTGGCCGAGGAAAGCGGTCGGGGCTTGGCCCAGCTGACCCTGGAGGAACTGCGGGGCTGCTCGCCCCTGGTGGGAGAAGACGTCTACGCGGTGCTGCGCTACGAGGCGGCGGTGGAGCGGCGCAACATGCCGGGCGGAACCGGCCCCCAGGCGGTGGAGGAGCAGCTGCGTCGTCTGGCGGTGTTGCTGGAGAGTCTGGAGCAGGCGGCCGTGGGTCACGGCGGTGCGGGTGGCGGAAGCGTATAGGAGTCGAACCTACCGAACGGGATTAACCGTTCCACTGGATTTGAAGTCCAGGCGCCACACCGGTGACGAAACGCTTCCGTGTCAAGCTGGCCTGTGGCGGACAACCGCCAAGAGTCTGTGGGACTTATCAGGATTTTTCTCGGCATTCAAGGGGAATCCGCACCCCTGGTCCGTGGGGACCGGCCCCCGGTGAAATTCCCCGACCGACGATTGCCAAAAGGGCAGAGGGGCTTTATGTAATGACCGGGATGAGGTTTTTGGCACGTCATTTCCCGGCAGTACCTTGTTTCGCAGCGTCGGCGCTGCGGCAGCCGACGGCAGCCCCGGCCCCTGCCGAGGGCAGAGGCCGCCGTTCAACCGTCAATTCCGCCCCTCTCATGGAGGAGAGCCTTTGAATTCATTTACGAAAAATCTCATGCTGTGGGCTACCATCTCCCTGGTCATGGTAGTCTTGTTCAACATGTTCAATCAGCCGCAGTCACCCCAACAGAAAATATCCTACAGCGATTTCCTGGCCCAGGTGGAACGCGGCGACGTGCTGGAAGTGGTGATCCAGGGGAAGAAGGTTCTCGGCAAGACCGTGCAGGGGGGCGCGTTCGTCACCTATGCCCCGGAAGACGCCCAGCTGGTTGAGCGCCTCATCAATAAAAAGGTGCAGGTCAAGGCCGAACCCGAAGAGGACGCGCCCTGGTACATGACCCTGCTCATTTCCTGGTTCCCCATGCTGCTGCTCATCGGGGTCTGGATTTTCTTCATGCGCCAGATGCAGGGCGGTGGAGGCAAGGCCATGTCCTTCGGCCGCTCCAAGGCCC
>CAZNSV010000582.1:0-2119 GCA_964575775.1 uncultured Desulfovibrionaceae bacterium | reverse complement strand
GTGGCCAGGACGGGAATGTCCTTGATCTTCTGGGCGCAGGCCTGGGCCGAGGGCGTGGCAATGGCCAGCACCAGGTCCGGCTTCTCGCCCAGGATCTGGCTGGCGATCTGGGTGGTGGTGCCCATGTTGGCCTGGGCGATGTGTACGTTGTACTTGGCCTCCACGCCGAGCTCCTGCATGCCGTCCTGGAAGCCCTTGAGCACGGCGTCCAGGGCCGGGTGCTCCACGAACTGGTTCACGGACACGGTGAAGGCCAGGGCCGGCAGGGTGGTCAGCACCGCGAGCAGGGCCGACAGGGCGAGAGTCAGGGCAAGTCGTTTCATGTGTTCACTCCTTGGCAGGGATGCATGCCGCCGCCCCTCACACGGGGCGACGATTCGGGGCTCGGACTGCGGCGGCGCAGGGGTTGAACCGTCGCACAGGCCTTCCCTCTGGCCTACTTTGCCCGCCCCCGTCAAGAACTACCGCACAGGGGGCACAATCCCCGCGACGACGCTCAGCCAAAGACCACGGTCTTGTTGCGGTGCACGATGATGCGGTCCTCCAGGTGCAGCCTCACGGCCCTGGCCAGGACCTGGCGTTCAAGGTCGCGCCCCAGGTGCTTGAGGTCCTCCACGTGGAAGCGGTGGCTGACCTTGGCCAGGTCCTGCTCGATGATGGGCCCGGCATCCAGCTCCGCGGTGACGTAGTGGGCCGTGGCGCCGATGCACTTGACCCCGCGTTCGAAGGCCTGGCGGTAGGGATCGGCCCCGGCAAAGGCCGGGAGAAAGGAGTGGTGGATGTTCACCATGCGCTCGGGGTAGCGGCTCACGAAGTCCGGGGACAAAATCTGCATGTAGCGCGCCAGTACCACGCAGTCCACCCGCGCCTCGTCCAGCAGTTCCAGCATGGCGGCCTCGGCCTCGGCCTTGCGTTCCGGCTCCACGGGCACGTGGCGAAACGGCACGCCGAAGGCCTCCACCGGCTCCTTGCAGACCTTGTGGTTGGACAGGATCAGCACCACCTCGCAGGGCAGCTCGCCCCGGCTCCAGCGCCAAAGCAGCTCCATGAGGCAGTGCTCCTGGGACGAAACCAGAATGGCCACGCGCTTGTGCGGGGCCGCGTAGCTGATGCGCCAGTCCATCTGGAAGCGCTCCGCCACCACTTGGGCAAAGGCCTGCTCCAGGGCTTCCCGGGTCAGGTCCAGGTAGGGCGTCTGGAACTCCAGGCGCATGAAGAAGGTGCCGCCGCTGGGCGCCGTGGCGTGCTGGTCCAGGGCCGTGACGTTGGCATTGTGGGAATAGAGGAAATTGCTCACCGCGGCCACGATGCCGGGCCGGTCCGGGCAGGTGATCAGCAAACGGGCGATACTCTCCAAGGGGCGCTCCTTGTCTGGGGGCGGAGGATTCCGACAGGGCGCTTAGGTAGCGCAAAGTGTGGCGAAAGGCCAGAAAAACAGGGCAGCCAGGGGGCGGGCTCGACAAGCCCCGGCCCCAGGCGCTACAAACCGGGCTGCAACCCACCCCGCAACACCGGATTTGCCATGAGCGATACGCCCCCCCGTTCCAACGACGCCTACGACGAGTTCCTTGGCGGTCTGCAGGAGTACATGGACGCCAAGGCCGTGGAGTTCTACGGCAAGACCTTCTACGCGCACTGGAAACAGCCCCGGCATTACGGGGACCTGCCCGAGCCCCACGCCCGGGGCGAGGTCCGGGACGCCGAATGTCGCCTGCGCATCACCCTGCACATCCACGCGGGGCGCATCCAGCGGGCCGGATTCTCCACCGACGGTTGCAGTACCACCATCGCCGCTTCCGAGGCGGTCTGCCGTCTCGCGCTGGGGCGCAGCCTGGCCGAGGCTCGCGGCCTGACCACCCGGGACATCCTGACCGCCCTGGGCGGACTGCCCCCCGACAAACAGGACAGCGCGGAACTGGCCCGGCAAGGGCTGCAGGCCGCCTTGGCCGCCGTGGAGTGCCCCCCGGCCTGAGCAGCGCCTCAGCGGCAGTGGCTGCAGGCTGCCCAACGGGCGTCGCGGGCCATGGAGAAGTGCCGTTGGGTCCCCATGCCCCCGTTGAGGCAGCGCACGTAGTAGCCGTTGAAGTGGAAGGAGAAGAAGAGCTCCGCCACCTTGCGG
>CAZNSV010000581.1:0-2120 GCA_964575775.1 uncultured Desulfovibrionaceae bacterium | reverse complement strand
CGGCGGGAGCAAAAATGCTTTTAATAGTATAGAATAGTGCAATTACGTTTAGTGTGCCTAATGCTTTGTAAATCAAATGTCATAATTTTGCTCACGCCTAATCATGCTTCAACTTGCCTTAAGCAGTCAGAAATGTCAAGGTTCTGGTTTGTGTTGCGGTAAATGAATGGTGCAAAACTGCTGCGCTATTTCTCCGTCAACTCCCTCCCATCCATGTTCCCGTTATGGGAAGCTTCGACTTGACTTGACTGCCCCCTTCCGTATTTATAGTTCATGCGGGTTATCGCCAAGCGCACGCTCAGAGAGTTCTGGACAAAACACCATCGCGCTGAAGCGCCGTTGCGAGCCTGGTTCTCTCTGGTGGGAAAAGCCGAGTGGCCTGGTCCTGCTGCGGTGAAGGAAACCTTCGGGACAACGGTTGATTTTGTTGGGGACAGCAGGATTGTATTTGATATCGGTGGCAACAAATATCGTTTGATTGTGCATGTGGCGTACCGCTACAAGCGGCTGCTCATCAAGTTTGTGGGTACGCACGAAGAATATGCTCGGATTAATCCGGAGACTGTCTGATGGATAACATTCGCCCTCTTCGCTCCGAAGCCGACTATGACTGGGCTTTGTCCGAGATCGAGCAGTACTTTGTTCACGAGCCGGAGCCGGGTACCCCAGAGTCGGACCGCTTCGATGTTCTGGCGGACTTGATCGAGGCCTATGAAGCCAAGCATTGGCCTATTGAACCGGCGGATCCCATTGAAGCCATCCGCTACAAAATGGAGATTTCCGGTTTCAGCCAAAAGGACCTTGCCGAACTCCTGGGTTCGGCTCCGAGGGCATCGGAGATACTCAGGCGTAAGCGTGCCCTCACAACCGACATGATCTACAAGCTTAGCACGCATTGGGGGATTCCAGCGGATAGCTTGGTGCGCCCCTACCACCTGGAGGCGCGGTAACGTATTCTCGCCTTGGAACAAGGCTCTCCAGCCCTCCTCCTGTCTTCTGGTCCGCCCCCCGCAAACCTTCTGCCCGGCGCAGCCCCGCGCCCCGGGAGACGCATCGCATGCCCGCAGCTCAGACTCCGCCCCAGACCATCCTCTGCCTGGACATCGGCAGCGGCACCCAGGACGCCCTGCTCTATCAACAGGGGCGCGCCCTCGAGAACTGCGCCAAGTTCGTGCTGCCCACCCCGGCGGTGCTGATCTCGCGTCGCATTGCCGAGCTTTCCGCGGCCGGGCGTGGCATCTACCTGCACGGCGAGAACATGGGCGGGGGCTTCTGGCGCGCCCTCAAGCCGCACCTGCAGAGCGGCGCGGGCACTGCGGCCCACCCCGAGGCGGCCCTGGCCCTGGGCGACGACCTGGAGCGGCTGCGCGGCATGGGGCTGGAGATTTGCGAGACCGCGCCCCCCGATTTTGTGCCCGTGCATTTGAGCGACTTCGTGCCCCAGTTCTGGCAGACCCTGCTCGGTCACACCGGCCTGCCCTACCCGGACCTGGTCCTGGCCGCGGCCCAGGACCACGGGTTCCACCCCGGCGGCAGCAACCGCATCGGCCGCTTCCAGCTCTGGCGGGATTTCCTCCTGGAGCACGGCGGACGCCCCGAGGCTTTGCTCTTCCGGACCCCGCCCCCGGCCCTGACGCGGCTCAGAACCCTGCAGCGGGCCGCCGGGCAGGCCCTGGTGGCCGACACCGGCGCAGCGGCCGTGCTGGGCGCGCTCTGCGACCCGGCCGTACACCGCGCCGCCCACGGTGGGGGCGCCTGCGTGGTCAACCTGGGCAACAGCCACATCGTGGCCTTCCTGCTCCACGAGGGGCGCATCAAGGGCGTTTACGAGCACCATACCGGCCAACGCACGGCAGAGGAACTCTTGGAGGATCTGGCGCGGTTCCGTTGCGGTTCCTTGCCCAATCAGGAGGTGCTGGACAGCTGGGGGCACGGCTGTATCACCCTAGATTTGCCGGAAGAACGCGATTTCTGCAGCCCCCTGTTCGTCACGGGACCGCAACGGGCTCTCCTCAAGGACAGCATTGCGGAATTCCCGGCACCCGGCGGCGACATGATGCTCATGGGCTGCTTCGGCCTGCTCAAGGGGCTGGGCCTGCAGCGGCCGGAGCTGGGGCTCC
>CAZNSV010000580.1:0-2121 GCA_964575775.1 uncultured Desulfovibrionaceae bacterium | reverse complement strand
CTCGAGGATCTGGAGCAGGCCCTGACCCCCAAGTCCCGCATCCTGATCCTCAACTCCCCGTCCAACCCCACGGGCGTGTGCTACAGCCCGGCGGAGCTCGGCGCCCTGGCGGAGTTCGCCATTGCCAAGGGGCTGTTCATCCTGTCCGACGAAATTTACGACCTGCTGGTCTTCGACCCGGTCAAGCCCCTGAGCCTGTCGCCGCTGTGGCAGAAACACCCGGAGCAGGTGGCCGTGGTCAACGGCCTGGCCAAGAGCTGCGCGGCCACGGGCTGGCGCATCGGCTACGCCCTGGCCCATCCGGACCTGATCAAGGCCATGAGCAAGCTGCAGGGACAGAGCACCTCCAATGTCTGCTCCTTTGCCCAGCGCGGCGCCCTGGCAGCCCTGACCCAGCCCATGGCCCAGCTCGAACCCATGCGCCAGGCCTTCCAGAAACGCCGGGACCTGGTCATGGAGATCCTGGGCACCTGGCCCGGGGTGAGCTGCCCCAAGCCTGAAGGCGCCTTCTACGCCTTCCCTCGCATGGACGCCTACTACGACGCCAAGACCCCGGACTCCGCGAGCCTCTGCACCCGCCTCCTGGAAGAGGCCGGGGTGGCCCTGGTGCCCGGCGCGGCCTTTGGCGAGGATCGCTGCATCCGCATTTCCTACGCCGTGGACGAGACCACCCTGACCACGGCCCTGGAGGCCATGGCCAGGGTCTTGCGTGGCTGAGCGCAACCTTTCACCGGGACAAAGGAGCATTGCCATGGAGCGCAACAGACTGAACTGGACTTCCGCCTTCACCGGACGCCTGCAGCCTGCGGACCTGGAGCCCTGGACCGGACGGGCCGCGGCCTGCGCCCACATCCTGCAGGAGCGCACCGCCGCCGGGACCCTGCCCTTCCTGGACATGCCCTACTGGGCCGAGCTCGAGCCCGCCCTGGCCGCGCTCAAGGGGCGGCTGGGGAAATTCTCCCACATGCTGCTCCTGGGCATCGGCGGTTCAGCCCTGGGCGCCCGGGCCTTGCAGAAGGCCTTTTTCCCGCAGCAGGACCAGCCCGGCCACCAGGGCCCCTGGCTCTGGATCGCGGACAACGTGGACGCCTTCAGCCTGGAGGCGCTCTTCGCCAAACTGCCCCCCAAGGATACCCTGGTGGTGGCGGTGAGCAAGTCCGGCGGCACCATCGAGACCATGGCCCAGTACATCCTGGCCTGCGCCTGGCTGCAGGAGCACGTGGGCAACGGCTGGCAGGAGCACCTGCTCTGCGTCACCGACGCCAAGAAGGGCTTTTTGCGCCAGCAGGCGGACGAGCTGGGCCTGAGCACCCTGCCCGTGCCCGACAACCTCGGGGGGCGCTATTCCGTGCTCTCGGCCGTGGGCCTGGTGCCCGCGCTCTTCCTGGGGCTGGACACCAGCGCCCTGGTGCGCGGCGCCCTGGAGGTCAATGCCGGGCTCTGCGCCCCCAATGTGAACGCCGCATCCCTGGCCGCGCATCCGGCCTTTCGCCTGGCGGCCTGGAACCGGGCCCTCATGGCCCAGGGCTACTCGCAGCTGATCTTCTTCTCCTACATCCCGCTCTGGGCGCCCTTTGGCGCCTGGTTCGCCCAGCTCTGGGCCGAGAGCCTGGGCAAGCAGGGGCTGGGCAGCATGCCCTTGCCGGCCGTGGGCGTCACGGACCAGCACTCCCTGCAGCAGATGTTCCTGGACGGCCCCAAGGACAAGGGCTGCCTGTTCCTGACCTGCGAGACCCTGAGCAAGGGGCGCGCCTTCCCCCAGCCCCTGCCCGCCAAGTGGAGCTTCCTCGCGGGCAAGCACTTCGGCGAGCTGCTGGACGCCGAGGCCCTGGGCACGCGCATGGCCCTGGCCATGAACCAGGTGCCCCTGGTGGGCCTGGACATGGGGCAGGCCGACGCGGCCGCGGCCGGACGGCTCATGGGGCTGCTCATGGCCACCACCCTGCTCACGGGGCAGCTGCTGGACATCGACCCCCTGGACCAGCCTGCCGTGGAGCTGGGCAAGCGCCTGGCCAACGCCCGCCTGGGTGCCGCGGGCTATGACAACGAAAGCGCGGACCTGGCGGCCTTCCTCGAGAAGACGCCCGACCTGCAGGATTTTTAGTACAGCTTCGCCTTGGC
>CAZNSV010000579.1:0-2121 GCA_964575775.1 uncultured Desulfovibrionaceae bacterium | reverse complement strand
GGTCGAGGAATGCCGCATCCTGGAGCAGGACGTCCAATGCGTCCACTGGCTGCTGCAGCGTCGGGACTGACAGCACATCGCACCTTGTTTCAAGGCGATAATGCGCTAGCCCCTCACTGGCAGATGCGCTCCTCCACGGAAAACAGACCGTCCCCTGCGTGCTGCTGTCCGGCAGTCCCCTCGGCAAAAGCGGCCTGGATGGCCGGGAACACGGGGTAGGCCTGGAAAAAGGCCCGGACCACCTCGGGGTCGAACTGTTGCCCGGCCTGCTCCCGCAGGTGTTCGAGGATGCGCTCTTCGGGCCAGCCTTGCTTGTAGGAGCGGGTGGAGCGCAGGGCGTCGTAGACGTCGGCCACAGCCACGACCCGGGCGGGCAGGGGAATCTCCTCCGCCACCTTGGGCGTGCCCAGCCGCAAGGGGGCGGTGTGGAGGTCCGGGAGCGTGCCGGGGTAGCCTTGACCGTCCCAGCGTTCGTGATGGTTCAGGGCGATGGCGGCGGCCATGGCGTCCAACTCCGAACTGCTGTGGGCAAAGAGCCGGGCCCCGAACACCGTGTGCAGCTTCATGGTCAGGAATTCCTCAGGACTCAGGCTGCCGGGTTTCTTGAGGATCAGGTCGCTGATACCCACCTTGCCCACGTCGTGGAGCATGGCGGCCAGGCGCAGCAGGTCGCGGGTGCGACGCTGCGTTTCGGCATTCTCGCCCCTCAGGGTGGCCCAGCTGGTGTAGATTTCGGCGGCATAGGCGCCCACCCGCTGCACGTGAGCGCCGGTCTCCTTGGGGTCGTGCAGGGCGGCCATGCGCATCATGCGCAGCACCAGTTCGCGGGTCATGCGCCCCCGTTCCACGGCCGCGGCGGCATTGACGGCCAAGAGGGGCAGGTAGGTGCGGGCGGTTTCGGTGAAGGGCTGTACCGCGCCGGAGCGGTCCTGGGCGTTGATGAGCTGCATGACGCCCACCAGGCCCGCACCCGAGGCCTGCAGGGGCAGGGCCAGGATGGAACCGGTGCGGTAACCGGCGCGCTGGTCGAATTCGGTGTTGAAGCCAAAGGGGTAGCCGCCGGGGATGGCGTAGGCGTCGTCGATGCAGACGGCTTGCCCCGTGACGGCCACGAATCCGGCGATGGAGTCCATGTCCACGGGCAAGGTCTGATTGAGGTATTTTTGGGCGGCGCTGTCGTGCTCGGAGATGAGCGTGTCGTTGTGCACGTAGCCGAAGCGCAAGGTCTCGCCGTCCAGCAGAAAAATGGTTCCGGCGTCGGCCCGGGACAGGCGTCTGGCCTCGGACAGGATTCTGTCCAAAATGGTGTCCACGTCCTGGAAGCTGTTGAGCACTTCGCAGAACTTGAGGATTTCGCTGACGATCTGCAGCGGACTCTGCTCTTCCAGCATGCTGCGTCCCTCCCTCCGGGCCGGTTTCAGGTGCCCCCTGAATACAGGTTAGCATGAGCCCGGGCGCAGGTCTACGCCGGGTGGCCCAGGCATGGCACTGGACGGGGAGGGCGCTTGCGCACACCAGCTAGGCAAGCCGGGGAATAATGGATACGGTGTCGCACCCATGCGCAGCAACCACCCTAAATTCACGCTGAAGCTGTTCATCGCCGGGGAAACCCTGGCCTCGCGGCGCGCCGTGGCCAAGCTGCGGCGGATTTGTGAAGAACAGCTCGCCGGGCACTATGAGATCGAAATCATCGACGTGCTCGAGCATCCGGAACTGGCCGAGGCCAATGCCGTTGCGGCCGTACCAACCCTGCTCCAGAACATGCCCCACCCCATCAAGCAGGTCCTGGGGAACCTGAGCGATACGGAAAAGGTTCTGCTGGGGCTCAAGATCTACGCGTCGTAGCCCAGGGGTGTTTCCCTTGCATGGTGCGCGGTTTCACGGTTGAGGCGACTTGAAAAATCGGGGCGACACGCTTACAAGTGGCGGAGACGACGTCCGCGCAGCGCATCCACAGTAAACAGCCCGGCCTCGATGCATGGAGTCCGGCCCAGAGGAACCTATGGTGTTTGGCAGATTGTTTCGGTTTTTCGGCAAAAGCCTGGCCATGGACCTGGGCACGGCCAACACCTGCGTCTATGTTTCCCGCCGCGGCATCGTGCTCAACGAGCCCTCGGTGGT
>CAZNSV010000578.1:0-2124 GCA_964575775.1 uncultured Desulfovibrionaceae bacterium | reverse complement strand
GTGGGCAGGGTGGCCCGGCGCCTGCTGGAGCTGTCCAAGCCGGCCCTGGTGCTGGGGCAGCGCAGTTTTCCCAAGGATGTGCCCCTGCGTAGCCGGGTGGGCAACCTGGTCACCCGCAGGGTCTTCCGCTTCCTGGCCGGGGTGGACCTGGAAGACACCCAGACCGGGCTGCGCGGGGTGCCGCGCGCCCTTCTGCCCGAGCTGCTGTGCCTCTCCGGGGAGAACTACGAGTACGAGATGAACATGCTGCTGCGCAACAAGGCGGAAGGCCGCGACTTCGTCACGGTACCCATCCGCACCATCTACGCGCCGGGCAATCCCACCTCGCACTTCAATCCCTTCTTCGACTCCCTGAAGATCTACTTCGTGCTCCTGCGCTTCATCTCCTCCTCGCTCACGGCCGGACTCATCGACCTGGTGGTCTATTCCATCTGCATCCTGTCTGGCGCGAGCATCGTCTGGAGCCTCTTCACGGCCCGGGCCGTCTCCTCGTTCATCAATTTCCTGATGAACAAGAACTACGTCTTTCTGCGCAGGAACGGTTTCTGGGGCTGCCTGTTCAGGTACTACGCCCTGGTGCTGCTGGTGTTTCTGCTGTCCTACGTCATGGTGACCACCCTGCACGAGCTGTTGGGCATGAACCCCATCCCGGCCAAGGTCCTCTCCGAAACGGTCCTCTTCGTGGTCAGTTTCGGGGTGCAGCGGGCCCTGGTCTTTACGAGGGAGTAGCCTGCCATGCCACTGTTGACCCTGGGCGCGCTCTGCGGCGTGGCCCTGAGCCTCATGGCCCTGAGCCGCTGCCGCAGCAGCGGGTTGTGTCTCTTTTCGGGCATCGCCTGCATGGTGCTGCTCACCTATCTCGGGGGGCTCGCGGGGCTGTTGCGCCCCACAGCGCATGTGGTCTGGTTCGGCGGGCAGGCCCTGTTGCTGTTCTGGGGCGTCCAGGCCCTGCGCGGACGGGGGCCGCTCCCGGCTTTCTTCTCCCAGCCGGGGCCCTGGCTGCTCCTGGGGCTCTGCCTGGCCCACTGGCTGCTCTTTCGCGACGCGCAGCTGCTCTACTGGGACGAGTTCTCCCACTGGGCCCTGGCGCCCAAGGAGCTCTACCACCGTCACGCACTCTACGCGGCCAACGTGAACCTGAGCCACGCCCATTACCTGCCCGGCGCGCCCCTCTGGCATTACCTGGTGACCCTGCACGCCGGGTTCACACCCGGGGCACTCTATGGGGGGCAGTTCATGCTGCTCCTCACGCCGTTCCTGGCCTTTTTCGAGGGGCTGGACCGCAAGCGGCTCTGGTGGATCCTGCCCGGCCTCGCGGTTTGCCTGCTGCTGATCGCCAACCTGGGGCAGGGCGTGGCCATGCTGCTGGTGGACGGTCTGTTGGGCGCCTGGACCGGGGGCGCGCTGCTCTTCTTCCTCGCCGCAACCCGGCGGGACGAGGCTCCGGAGGCGGGCCCGCCGCGCGGCCTGCTCCTCTTGGGGCCGGTGCTGGCCATGGTGGTGCTGATCAAGGACGTGGGGCTGGTCCTGGCCCTGGCCACGGCCGGACTGCTGCTCTGCACCCTGCTGCTGCGCCGTCGCCGGGAGGGCAGGGGGGGCCAGGGCAAGGCCTTGCTCGTCCTGGGCGCGCCCCTGGTGCTGCTGCCCCTACTGGCCTATGGTTCGTGGAACCTGCGCAATGCCCTGGTCTCGCCCCAGTCGGGCGCCGGGGTCAAGAGCGGAGTGCTCGAGTCGGTCTGGCATCTGGCCACCGGGGGGGCGTTGCAGGACTATCAACACGAGGTCCTGCGGCGCTTCGGCGAGGTGGTGGTGTATCAGCAGCAGAGCCGCACTGCTTTTTCCTACAAAATCAACGAGTTCAGCTATGACCTGCGCGGACATTATCCCGAGCGCTGGCACCTGAGCGCCCTGGGTTGGGGGCTCTGTTTCCTGGTCCTTATGCTGTTGCGCCGACTGCTGACCAAGGACCAGGGGCAGCGCAAGGAGCTGGCCCTCTGGGCCGTCTGGCTGGGGGGGCTTCTGGGCCTCTACCTGCTCATGCTCCTGTGTCTGTATCTGTTCGTGTTCAGCCCCGAAGGGGGGCTGCGGCTGGCCTCGTACATCCGCTATGTGAACATCGTGCTG
>CAZNSV010000577.1:0-2135 GCA_964575775.1 uncultured Desulfovibrionaceae bacterium | reverse complement strand
CTGCCGCCTCCAGGGTGCCCCAGATGAAGTGCAGGTAATTGATGCGCGATTCCATGGTCCCGTCGGCAATGTCCATGGCCCGGGGCATGTCCTTGACGGCGAAATCCTGGAGGGTCTTGTTTTCCCGGTAGGTGTTGAGACCGATGACGGCGAGGACCAGAACCAGGGTTCCAAAGGCCAGGTACAGTTTACGGCTGATACTCATGGCAACCTCCCGGAATGTGGGACGGAATAGAACGGCAGCGAAACCCTAGCACGCCGGGGGGAATCCGGCAACCCATTATAAAAAATAGTGGGCCCGCGACAATAGTGTCGCGCGCGCATGGACAACAGCGCCTTGCCGAAGGCCTAGAAATAGTCTAGAGTGTGGGACATGCCTGACCAGAAATGCGCCCACGCAGCCTTGCCGCACACGGTCACAGAGGACGCAAACGCCCCCACCGCGCCCTGTGCAGAGCGCCGCCGCCTGCTGCTCCTACTGGGGCTGCTCCCCGCCGTGCTGCTGGGGCTGCCGGGCTGTGGCCTGTTTCGCAGCAGCGAGAAGTCCACCCTCACCGGGACCTACAAGCCCTACACGGTGCGCGGGAAAACCTACTATCCCCTGACCTCGGCGGAGAATTTTCGCGAGGAGGGGCTGGCCTCCTGGTACGGCAAGGACTTCCACGGTCGCAGCACCGCCAACGGCGAAATCTACAACATGCACGCCATGACCGCGGCGCACAAGATCCTGCCCATGCAGACCCAGGTCCGGGTGACCAATCTGGAAAACGGGAAGCAGGTGACTCTGCGCATCAACGACCGCGGCCCCTTTGTGCAGGGGCGGGTCATCGACGTGTCCTACAAGGCAGCCCAGCACCTGGATATCCTGGGCAAGGGCGTGGCGAGGGTGCGGGTGGAGAGTGTGGGGGGCGTGCCGGGCTATACCCCGGGCGGGGACCTGCCCGGCCGGTTCTACGTGCAGATCGGCGCCTTCACGGTGCGCGAAAACGCCCAGGCCCTGCTCCAGGCCGTGCGCTCACAGTTTCCCGGCACCCGAATCCAGGAAGCCATGGTGGGGCGGCAACGCTTCTGGCGCGTCCAGGTGGGCACCTTCGACGGACTCAAGGCCGCGGAGAACCGGCAACGTCAACTGCAGCGCCAGTACCCCGCAGGCTTCGTCATTGCGGATTGAGCTCGCCCCGGAACTTGCGCGAGACCCGAAACACCACCACTTTGCGCGGGGGCAGAATGATGGTCTCGTC
Source organism: uncultured Desulfovibrionaceae bacterium (assembly GCA_964575775.1). Taxonomy (GTDB): domain Bacteria; phylum Desulfobacterota; class Desulfovibrionia; order Desulfovibrionales; family Desulfovibrionaceae; genus CAZFCK01. The sequence continues at coordinate 894 of CAZNSV010000577.1, read as the reverse complement.
CGTCTGGGGATTGCGCCCCTTGCGGGCTTTCTTGTCGTAGGCCTCGAACTTTCCGAACCCGCTGATCAACAGGGCGTGGTCCTTCTTCACCGCCTGCTTCATGATCCGCAGCAGGGTCTCCACCACGTTCTTCACCTCAGCACGGTTGCGGTCCGTTTTCTCGTAGATGGCGTCCACGATGTCCGCCTTGGTCAAGGTGCCGTTGTTGTCCATAGCCCCAGGCCTCCCTGTTGAATTCCGAAACTGTTGTACCTAGCAGCAGAAGTGCTTGACGTTCCGCCCCTGGCAGCCGCCAAGCCCCCTAGGCGGCCAAGGCCTTGCGGATGGCCTCGGCCATGCGCGCCATGCCGTCCGCTTCCCGATAGGGGTGCTGCGGCCAAAGCCGCAGCCCGTCGCCCTCGAAACGGGGAATCAGGTGCAGATGCGCATGAAAGATCACCTGTCCCGCTGCGGCGCGGTTGTTCATGTTCATGTTCAGCCCGTCGGCTCCCGTGGCCGCGAGCACGGCGGCACCCACCGTGCGCAACGCGGAAAACAACGCCCCGCCCAGGGACTCCGGCAGCTCGAACAGGTCGGTGTGGTGCTGCTTGGGGATCACCAGGGTGTGGCCGGGATGCACGGGGGCGATGTCCAGAAAGGCCAGCACCGCGTCATCCTCATAGACCCGCGCGCAGGGAATCTCGCCCCGCACGATTTTACAGAACAGACAATCGGCCGACATGCAAACCCCCTCACAGCGCCAGCCCGACTCCGCCCTGCGGAAAGACCGCACCTCGACCCGGCCTCCGGGCATGCGGACGGCTGACTATTTCTTAGTGAGCCCGTTCTACCTGACCCTGCGGACGGAATCAAGCTTTTTTCCCAAAAAATACGGGTTGTTCGTCAAGCTCCCCC
>CAZNSV010000576.1:0-2142 GCA_964575775.1 uncultured Desulfovibrionaceae bacterium | reverse complement strand
GGATGGGAGGTTCACCCTCGTCTACAACGGCGAGGTCTACAACTATCTCGAGCTGCGCGAGGAGTTGCAGCGCGAGGGTGTGCGGTTTTGCTCGCGCTGCGATACCGAGGTGGTCCTCTGGGCCCTGATCCGCTGGGGGCGCAAGGCCCTGCTGCGGTTCACCGGCATGTTCGCCCTGGCCCTCTACGATGCTCACGAGAACAGACTGCTCTGCGCCCGCGATTGTTTCGGCATCAAACCCTTGTTCTGGCGGCAAGGGGGCCCGGGCTTTCAGTTCGCCTCGGAACTGCCTGCCTTGCTCGCTTTTCCCGGGGCAGGGGCCACTCTGGCCCCCTTGCAGGCCTACCGGTATCTGCGTTTCGGCCAGGTCGCTTCGGGCGAGGATACCTTCCTCCAGGACGTCCGGCAGCTGCCCCCGGCCCACACCCTGGAGCTCGATCTTGCCGTACCGGGGCAGTGCCGGATCAGGGCGTATTGGCAGCCGGAGACGCAGGAGAGGGGCGGTCGCAGCTTCGCCGCGGCGGCCGAGGAGTTGCGTGATTTGTTCCTGGCATCCGTGCGCATGCACCTGCGCGCCGACGTCCCCCTTGGCGTGGCCTTGTCCGGGGGCATCGATTCCTCTGCCGTGGCCTGTGCCGTTCGGCACCTGGAACCCGACGCCGAGCTGCACACCTTCAGCTTCGTGGCCAGGGAGGCGGCCATATCGGAGGAGCACTGGGCCCAACAGGCAGCCGCGCGAACCGGCGCCGTGCGCCACATGGTCTCGGTGGAACCGGACGAGCTGCTGCGGGACCTGGACACCCTGATCGCCGTCCAGGGCGAGCCCTTCGGCTCCACCTCCATCTACGCCCAATACCGCGTGTTTCAGCTCGCCAGGGAGCACGGCGTTACCGTGACCCTGGAAGGGCAGGGCGCCGACGAACTCCTGGCCGGGTATTTCGGCTATCCCGGCGAACGGCTCGCCTCTCTGTTGCTGGCTGGGCGCTTTGGGGGGGCAGCGCACTTTCTGGGTGCCGTGTGCCGCTGGCCAGGACGGGAGCGCGGGGTCATCGTCCGCAGCGCCCTGCGGGAACTCTTGCCGGACAAACTGAAGGGCGTCGTGTTCGGTCTGGGTGGGCGCAACGCGCCCCCAGCTTGGCTGGATGGCGCGGCGTTGCGCGAACGGAACATCCCGCTGGCCCCGTCCGACGACAAGCTCCGGCATTTTCCTGGCCGGCGGCGCGTGGCACAGACCCTGGCCTGGCAGCTCACCCGGGAGAAGCTTCCTGTCCTGCTCCGCTACGGCGACCGCAACGCCATGGCCCATTCCGTGGAGAGCCGCGTGCCGTTTCTGACCCGGGAACTGGCGGAGTTCAGCCTTTCCCTGCCCGAAAGCTATCTCATCGACATGGAAGGCCGGTCCAAAAGCGTGTTTCGCGAGGCCATGCGCGGGCTGGTACCCGCTGCCATCCTGGAGCGGCGGGACAAGGTGGGGTTCGCCACGCCCGAGCGGGCCTGGCTCGAGCGCCTGGGGCCTTGGATCGACGAGCAGCTCGCCCGGTGCGGCTCCGCCCCCTTCCTGAACCTGGCAGCGGCGCGGCAGGAATGGGGGCAGGTGCGGGAGGGCAAGGCGCCTTTCGACTGGCGCATCTGGCGCTGGATCAACTACATCCGCTGGCTGGAGATCTTCCGCGTCGGTTGCTGAGTGTGTGTTCAGGCGTCCAGGAAGTGCCGCTGCAGCCACTCGAAGCTCAGTAGGGACCAGATGAGCAGGCGGTTGTTTCTTGTGCCGGAAAAATGCTCCTCCAGCCGAGCTCCGACAAAGTTCCGGTCGAACCAGGCTCGGTCGATGGTCCTGGAATCGTAGAGAATTTCCTTGATGTAGTCCATGGATTCACCCCGATACCAGTTGCCGTCCGGGGGCGAGAAGCCCTGTTTGGGCTGGCGCGTGTAGAGCTCGGGCAGGAAGCGCTCCATGGCCTGCCGCAGAATGAGCTTGCCTTCGTCGGCCTTGAAGCCCACTCCGTTGTCCTTGCGCTGCAGGCGCCCCACATCCAGTTTGAAACTGGCGGGGATCCGGAAGGCCAGGTCGGCCAGGTCGTTGTCCAGAAAGGGCACCCGGACTTCCAGGCTATGGGCCATGCTGAGCTTGTCCTCGATGAT
>CAZNSV010000575.1:0-2152 GCA_964575775.1 uncultured Desulfovibrionaceae bacterium | reverse complement strand
CAAGCACAGCGGCAACCTCTTCTGTCGGCTCTTCAACACCCCGGGCCTGCTGCTGCAACAGCTGACCACCCGCGAGCCCGACGACGCGCAGATCGAGGTGGCGGCGGTGGCCCTGCGTGAGGCCCTGGCTCCGGTGCGTGCCGCCGAGGAGAGCTCCTTCACCGACGCCATGCCCGATCCGGCCCGCCTGACGGCCAGAGGCCTGTAAATGTTCAAAAAGCTCGACGACATCGAACGCCGCTATCAAGACCTGGAGCAGCAGCTCAGCCTGCCCGAGGTCTACGGCGACCAGGACCGCTACCGCACCCTGACCAAGGCCCACGCCGAACTCAGGGACATCGTCAAGGTCTTCCGCGAGTACAAGGCCGCCTCGCAGCAGATCCAGGACAGCAAAGAGATGCTCCAGGACGCGGACCCCGAGATCCGCGCCATGGCCGAAGAGGAACTGCACACCGCCAAGGAGAGCATCCCCGAGCTGGAGCACCGGCTCAAGCTCCTGTTGCTGCCCTCCGACCCCCTGGACGAGAAGAACATCATCCTGGAAATCCGCGCCGGGACCGGAGGCGAGGAGGCCGCCCTCTTTGCCGCCGAGCTCTACCGCATGTACATGCGCTATGCCGAAACCCGGCGCTGGCGCGTGGAAGAGATGAGCCTCAGCGAGACCGGCACCGGCGGGTTCAAGGAAATCATCGCCCTCATTGCCGGGGAAAAGGTCTACAGCCGCCTCAAGTACGAGTCCGGCACCCACCGCGTGCAGCGTGTCCCGGCCACGGAGAGCCAGGGCCGCATCCACACCTCCGCCGTCACCGTGGCCATCCTCCCCGAGGCCGAGGAAGTGGACGTGGAGATCCGCCAGGAAGACGTGCGGGTGGACGTTTACCGCTCCTCGGGACCTGGGGGGCAGAGCGTGAACACCACGGACTCCGCCGTGCGCGTCACCCACATCCCCACGGGCATGGTGGTCATCTGCCAGGACGAAAAATCCCAGATCAAGAACCGCGCCAAGGCCATGAAGGTCTTGCGCTCGCGCCTGCTGCAGATCGAGCAGGACCGCCAAGCCCAGGAGCAGGCGGACAGCCGCCGCGCCCAGGTGGGCACCGGTGACCGCTCCGGCCGCATCCGCACCTACAACTACCCCCAAAGCCGCGTCACCGACCACCGCATCAACCTGACCCTCTACAAGCTGGAGCAGGTGCTGGAAGGCGACCTGGACGAACTGGTGGACGCCCTCATGACCCACTACCAGACCGAGGCGCTCAAGTCCCAGGGTGGGAATCTCTAATGCAGTTTCGCCTTGAATCAAGGCTCTGCCCTGAAACAATGTTCCATTGCTTCAGGGAACTGTACAAGAGCATCTAAACTTTCACAAAGGTAACATGCTCTAGACCGCCGTGCCCCCCACCCTGTCGCACCCTCAGCCTCGCCCCCCGGTTCGCCCCCAGTCGAGAACCGTGGACCGCGCCCTGAGTCTGGCCCAGGCCCTGCTGCACCGGCGGGGGCTGGACAGCCCGGGCTTGTCCGCGCAACTGCTCCTGGCCCAGTGTCTGGGCCTGCCCCGCCTGGAAGTGCTGCTGCAACGCGGCCGCATGCTCACTCCCACGGAGTGGCACGCCTTCTGGGGGTTCGTGGCCCGCCGCGCCCTGGGCGAACCCGTGGCCCAGATTGTGGGGCGCAAAGAATTCTACGGTCGGGACTTTCTGGTCAACCGCTCGGTGCTGGTGCCGCGCCCGGAAACCGAGCACGTCGTGGAAGCCGCTCTGGAGCGGCTGCCCCTGTACTTCTCCCCCGAGACCGCCCCCGAACGGCCGCTGCGCTTCGCGGACCTGGGCTGCGGCAGCGGGGCCCTGGCCGTGACCCTGGCCCTGGAGTTGGGGCAGCGGCTGGGCGCCAACCGGGTACAAGGCCTGGCCCTGGACCTCTCGCCGGAAGCCCTGGCCGTGACCCGCGCCAATGCCCAACGACTGGGCGCAGCGCCGCAACTGCTCCTGGTGCGCGGCGACTTCTGCGCCCTGCCCCTGCACCCCTGCAGCCTGGACTTGCTGGTCTCCAATCCGCCCTACATCGGCCAGGAAGAGTATGCGGGGCTGAGCCACGAGGTGCGCGATTTCGAGCCGCGCCAGGCCCTGGTGCCCCTCCAAGACGAGGGGCGCAC
>CAZNSV010000574.1:0-2161 GCA_964575775.1 uncultured Desulfovibrionaceae bacterium | reverse complement strand
TGGTCTCGCAGTCGCCCCTGTTGTTGTTGGACGAACCCCTGGTGAACCTGGACTACAAGCTGCGCGAGGAGCTGCGCGAGGAGCTCTTGGGCATCTTCGCCAAGCGCGAGTCCATCGTGGTCTACACCACCACCGAGCCCACCGAGGCCTTGATGCTCGGGGGCAACATCATCGTCATGCACGAGGGGCGCGTGCTCCAGGTGGGGGCCACCCAGAGCGTGTACGAGAACCCGGCGCGCACCGAAGTGGCCGAGGTGCTCAGCGACCCGCCCATCAATTTTCTCACCGCCATCGTGGAGGGCGACAAGGCCAGGCTGCGCATCGGCATCGACTTCCCCCTGGCCGGGCACCTGGCCGGGCTGGCTCCGGGCGAATACACCTTCGGCGTGCGGGCGCACCACTTCCACCTCGCCAAGAGTTCGGACGAGGACGTGGAGATCAAGTCGCGGGTGGAGCTGGCGGAGATCAACGGTTCCCAGACCTTCGTGCACTTCTGGTACCGCAACCGCTCCCTGGTGGCGCAGGAGGACGGCGTCCAGAGCCACACCACGGGCCACGACATCTCCGTGTTCGTGCACCCGGGCGACTTTTTCATCTATCACAAGAGCGGCGACCTGTTGCGGGCGCCCTCCCGCGCGACTCGCCGCGGCGCATAACCGAACAGGGACCCTGTCATGGCGCGAATCACTCTGGACAAGCTGGCGCACAGCTACCGCCCCCATCCCAAAGGCCCTGAAGACTATGCCCTGAAGGAAATCGACACGGTGTGGGACGACGGGGGCGCCTACGCGCTCCTCGGCCCTTCGGGCTGCGGCAAGACCACCATGCTCAACGTCATCTCCGGGCTGCTCTGCCCCAGTCAGGGGCGGGTGCTCTACGACGAACGCGACGTGACCCGGCTCAAGCCCGAACACCGCAACATCGCGCAGGTCTTCCAGTTTCCGGTGCTCTACGACACCATGACCGTGTTCGAGAACCTGGGCTTTCCGCTCAAGAACCGTGGCGTGCCCCGGGACGAGCTGACCAGGCGGGTCAAGGAAGTGGCCGAGATCCTCGAGCTGACGCCCTTTCTGGGGCAGCGCGCCGCCAACCTGGCCGCGGACGCCAAGCAGAAAATCTCGCTGGGGCGCGGACTGGTGCGCAGCGACGTGGCCGCCATCCTCTTCGACGAGCCCCTCACCGTCATCGACCCGCACCTCAAGTGGCAGCTCAGGCGCAAGCTCAAGGACATCCACAAGCAGTTCAACCTGACCATGATCTACGTGACCCACGACCAGGTGGAGGCCATGACCTTTGCCGAGAAGATCGTGATCATGTTCGAGGGCGAGATCGTGCAGATCGGCACGCCCCAGGAGCTCTTCGAGAATCCGGCCCACACCTTCGTGGGCTACTTCATCGGCAGCCCGGGCATGAACCTGTTGCCCTGCACCCTGGACCAGGGGCGGGCCGTGCTCGACGGCGGCGCCGTCCCACTGGGCACAGCCCTGGCCGACAAGGCCGCGAAACTGGCCGGGAGCAAGCTGGAACTGGGCATCCGCCCCATGTACCTGAAGCTGCACGAGGACCCCTGTCCCAACGGCCTGGAGGGGCGGGTCACTCTGGTGGAAGACCAGGGCAGCAGCAAGATCGCCAGCGTGAAGCTGGGCAACGCGCAGCTCAAGGCGTGGCTGACCGAAGGCGCGCCCGTGCCCAGCGACCATTGCTGGGTAGAATTTCCGGAAGACTGGGTCCGCCTGTTCAGCAACGGCAGGCTGGTGCGCTAGGCGATTCGGCACAACAAGGAAGCGATCATGGAGAAATGGGAAAACAACCGCGCCTGGTTCCTGATCATCCCGGTGTTCCTCATCGTGGCCTTCAGCGCCATCATCCCGCTGATGACCGTGGTGAACTACTCGGTGCAGGACATCTTCGGCCCCGGGCAGCGGCATTTCGTGGGCACGGAGTGGTTCGAGGAAGTGATGCACGACACGCGTCTGCATGACGCGCTGTGGCGGCAGTTCCTCTTTTCCGGGCTGGTGCTGCTCATCGAGATGCCCCTGGGCATCTTCATCGCCCTGCTCATGCCGAAAAAGGGCTGGGGCTCGTCCCTGAGCCTGGTGGTGCTGGCCCTGCCGCTGCTCATCCCCTGGAACGTCATCGGCACCATCTGGATCATCTTCAC
>CAZNSV010000573.1:0-2161 GCA_964575775.1 uncultured Desulfovibrionaceae bacterium | reverse complement strand
CTCACGGAGATGCTGTCCACCCCGGTTTCGGGGGTGGCGATGAGAAAGGAGGTCACGGCCCCTTTCCCGGCCCCCTGCTCCCTGAGTCCCGCGGCGGCCGGGAGCACACTGCAGCTGCACAAGGGCAGGGGCGCGCCCACCAGGGCGGCCTTGACCACGCTGCCGCGCCCCCCTTTGCCCAGGTGGCGGTTGATGAAGGTTGGCGGGACAAAGGCCTTGAGCAGTCCGGCGGCCACAAAGCCGAAGAGCATGAAAGGGGCTGCCTCCACCAGGATCTGCCAGGCAGCGACCAGAACGTCCAGGATGAGGGACATGGGGAACTCTCCTTACATATGATCAGTTGATCATATGTTCGGATGTCCTGTCTGTCAACGGCAACGCTCCCGCTGCCCCTCAATTCTGGCTGCCGAAACAGCGGTGGCTACCACAGGGGCGCTCACCCGACCGGGACAGTGACCAGGGCTCCGGCATAGCCCACCACCCGGGAGTAGTCGCCAGAGGCATCGCCCGAGGTTGCGTAGGCCGCCACGCGCGCACTGGTGGCGCCCAGTTCCCGGCACACGGCCAGCCCCAGGGTCATGGGCAGGATGCCGCACATGGTGATGCCGCGCTCCCGCACCACGGCGTAGAGGCCTTCCGGGTCCAGGGCCTCGATGCGCTCCAGGGCCTGACGATCCCGCTCCTTGGCCAATTCGTGGGGCACGTAGTGGCTCATGTCCGAGCTGACCACCAGGGAGACCGGCTCGGGCCAGGCCGCCAGCACCGCGGCGATGGAACGCGCGGCCCGCAGCAGGAGGGGCAGGCTCTGCTCCGCCACGGCCATGGGCACGATGAACAGTTCCGGGCGCAGCTGGACCAGGAAGGGCAGAAGCACTTCCAGGGAGTGCTCCCGCTCGTGGGCCATGGTGTCGGCTTCCAGCAGCGGCTCGGCCTGAAGCAGGGCCTGGGCCAGGGGCTCGTGCACCGGCACGCTGCGCCCGGGCAGCTGCCAGGCCCCGGAATCCCATAGGGCGAAAGGAGCGCCCAGGCCGGTGTGGTTGGGCCCTAACAGCAGCACCGTGGGAGCGAGGGCGGCCTGCCCCAGGGTGATGCCCGCCACCTGGCCGGAAAAGACGTAGCCAGCGTGCGGGGCCATGGCCAGCAGGGTGCGCCCCTGGTCGGGCGCGGTGACCCCCTCGGCCCGGGCCAGGAAGCCCTTGACCTGGGCTTGGAGTGCTTTGGGGGTTCCGGGGTAGAACTGTCCGGCCACGATGGGCTGTCGGTCCATGGCGCCACCTCCCTTTGCTGCATTGTGCCAGAAAAAAGGGCCGCAAGGCAACCAGCCCGCGGCCCTGAAAGGGACAAAGGATGCGCAAACGCGCTAGGGCGCGCCGATGCTCTCCATGGCCGCGAAACGCGGCTCGTGCACGGGCAGGATGATCTGGGCCCGCGCCTTGAGGGCCAGCATCACGTCGTAGGCGTGGCAGGGGTCGATGACGGTACCCGGGGGAATCACCTCCAGATCCATGGCCCGCACCTCGCGCGGGGGGTCGAAGTTCTCGCCAATGAGGCAGAACCCCGTGATGGCCGCCAGCCCCTGGTGGGTGTCCACCAGCACGGTGAGCCCGCCCGGCGTGTGGATGGGCGTATGCAGCACCCGCACCCCCGGCACGATCTCGTACTCTTCGCCGTCCTGCAAGGACAAGGGGCGGAACTGCCCCCGCTCTTCCACCTCGTCGATGTAGTCCTCCACGTAGCGGTAATCCATGGGGTGCCAGGCGCGGATGACCTCGAGCTCCTTCTCGTGCACATAGAACGCGGCGTTCTCGCAGCGGAAGTCGTTCTCGCAGTGGTCGCGGTGCAGGTGGGTGTGGATCACGATATCGATGTCGGCAGGGGTCAGGCCGTACTTGGCCAGGCCCTCGTCGAAGGTGTAGATGGGGCCGCCCAGTTCGCGACTGCGCTCCTCGGTCTGCACCGGGTGCATCTCGCCGGTGTCCACCAGGATCTTCTTGTCCCCGCCTTCGAGATACCAGGTGTAGATGGGGATGGTGTAGGGCGTGCCGTAGCCATGCTGATAGGTCATCATGGACTTGTCGAAGAACTTGGACCCCATGACCAGGGGGTGAATCACAAACCGGGCCATCCGCCCTCCTCTCGGGGCACCGGTACCGGCCCGCGT
>CAZNSV010000572.1:0-2167 GCA_964575775.1 uncultured Desulfovibrionaceae bacterium | reverse complement strand
ATTCGCGGGGGAGCGGCCCAGAATGATGTCAATCTGCCCGGCAACGACTCTCCCACGTATACCCTGCCCAGCGGAGTAACCCTGACCAGCGGAACAATATCTTACAATTTCCGTGGGATGCCCTCCACCGCGGCCGGTGCCGCATTGAATTCCAACACCACCTTCACCGTCACGGCCTACAACAAGAGCGAGACAGTCACCGTGACGCAGCAGACGGGGTATATTCCATGAACGCGCGCGCCAAGGGCTTCACCATGGTGGAGTTGATCCTGACCCTCGCCTTCCTGAGCGTTGTGGGAGTGATCATGGTCCCCTATTACCAGGCCGGTGTCATCCAAAGTCCCACCTTGGTGCAACGCACCGAAGCCACGGCAAACCTGCAATTGACCATGGAGAACGTCATCGCCCGGGCGCAGCAACTGGCCCAGGAAACCACGGACTCCCTCGCCGGAGAAATGACCGCTGCCAACCTGAACACGCTGAAGACCGAGGTGGACGGCAACATCTCCCAGTTCGCCCCCGCCGGGTTCACGGTGACGGTGGAAGAAAGCAACCTCGTCTCCCTGTATCCCTACGCCAGCCCCACCTTGTCCCCGGACTACGAACAGGACGACTCGGGCAATCCTCGGCAGTTCCTGCTCCTGACCCTGCACAGCGATGAAGGGGGGACTCTGACCTACATCTTTGCCGACGGCAGCAACTATCCGACCTTCAACTAGGCGCGCGCCGGGACAATCGACCATGCACATCGCACCGCACCGGCCCAAGACACGCAGCAACCAGAGGGAGCACGGCTTCACCCTGGTGGAACTGATAGCCGTCCTCATCATCCTCGGCCTGGTGGCCGCAGCCGGGTCCATGGGGTTCACCCAGGCCATCCAAGGCTACGTCTTCAGCACCGACAACTCCGCCGTGGCGCAGCAGGCCCAGATGGCGCTCAACCGCATCACCATCGAGCTCACACACCTGGATTACAACCCGGTGGCCGGGCATGTGGATCACGACTCGACCCTGGCGGTGGGATACGAAGTCACCGCCTCCAGCCGCACCAGCATCACCTACAACGCCAACTACGGCGAAAGCAGAGGCCAGGCCACCAACCAGACCATTGCCCTCGTGGGGCAGCAATTGCAGATCAACAACCAGGTGCTCTGCGACCAGGTCACGGCCTTTTCCTTTGATTACTTCGCCGCCCCCAACGAGGCATCCCCCAGCGCGGCCGCGGCCTTCAACCCGCTGGGCACGCGCATGGTGGGCGTCAACCTGACCATCACGGGCATGAACGGAGTCCCCTTGACCTTCAACATCCGCGTTGTGCCCAAGTTCCCGAAATACATTCCCGGATAAGGAGCAGTCCATGAACGCCAAGCGCAACGGATCCAGTCAGAGCGGTTTTTCGCTGATCTACGTCATCCTGCTGCTGGTGGCCACTTCCACCCTGGCCGCAAGCCTGGCCGCCCTGACTCAAACCGGGATGACTCTGCAGCTCAACGACAGCGCCGTGGCCCAGGCCCGCTACATCGCCCTGGCGGGCTTCAACTACGTGCGTCAGTTCAAGGAAGACTACGACGAGTTGGAAGGCAAGACCTTCAATTTCGGCCAGGCCGGGCAGTTTGTCGTGACCCAACTGCGCAAGCTGCCCACCATGGCCGGGCTCTACGAAGTCCGCCTGGTGGGCACGGCCAACCCCGGCACCACTCGAGAAGCGAACTACGTGATCTTTCAGGAGTTCGTCGGTGAAGACCAGGGCGCAATCACTTTCCGCGAAAACTTCGATGACTTCACGCCCATCACTTCCGACGCGGCCAAGACGCCCATCATCAAAAACAGTAACAAAACCTTCACCATCGGGGCCAACCAGAATTATGCCTTTGGCGCCATGTATTATACCGGCACCAAGACCCTCAACTGGGGCAACAACGTTTGCACCCTGGGCTATTGCGATTTCAAGGAAGGCTTCCGTCTCTTCTTCGTGAGCACCTATTCCGTGAACAACGCCGACGGCATCGTCTTTACCTGGTTCAACGGAGACAACAACACCACGTCGTCCATCGGCGGTTCCTCGGAGCTGGGCGAGATGATCGGCTATGCCGGAGACAGCCGCGTCTACACCGGCTCAAACGGCACGTACGGCAGCAGGAACATCCTGAAGTGGGTCGATCCTGCC
>CAZNSV010000571.1:0-2175 GCA_964575775.1 uncultured Desulfovibrionaceae bacterium | reverse complement strand
TCCAGATTAGTTTGCGCCGTTTCGTCAGGTCGAAGGGGCGCCCACCCCAGGGTGGGGGCGAGCAACATGCCCCGCACTGGTGCGGGGCAAGATGGGTTGCGCGCAAGAGGGTGAATTGTCTGTGCCAACCCCTTGGGCATCTGGTATTTTTCCTGCAACGATGCTCTCAGTAGCTCGGATGAGCCTTGGACCCGCCAGCAAACCCCCAGATTGTGAAGCTCCAAAAATTGAAGTTCGACCTACATAGTTTGTAGGTCAGGCAGCATGTGGGGTGGCGATTGCGGGGGGAGCAAAACTGAAGCGTTTCATGAATGTTTTTGTATTCAGCGTGGTTGCCTTGAAACTTTCCGCCTTGCACGGTCGCGGCGCAGCTGGTTGGCACGCTTGATGCTCAAGAACGGCATCGGCTGAGGCACAGACGCGTGACTCCAGAAGCCAGCCGGACCCGAAGCAAATAGTGTCGGAGCGAGACCCCACACCAGGGGGGAGGGCACCGGCGAGGGGTCCAGAGATTGGGGGCCACGCGGACGGGCGAAACGAGCCCGGGCTGTCCGGGACCAAGAGGCCACGGACAGCATAGTCAAAAGCCTGCCAGGCATCAGCCCCCGGTTCCGAAGCAGAGAGAACCGGGGTGGCGGGCAAAGGGGCTACGGAGAAACGCCACGGCCCAACAGTCAGAGGATACGAAGCGGAAATTTTTGCAAACCGGTTTGTCCAACCCAATTTCCAAAAGGAGAAGACCATGGAACGCAACGAAGAGATCCGGAAGAACAGGCAGGGCGGTTTTACCCTCATCGAAATCATCGCCGTGCTGGTGATCCTGGGCATCCTGGCCGCCGTGGCCATTCCCAAGTATCAGGATCTGCAGGTGCAGGCCGAGATCAAGGCCGCCGAGGGCATCGTGGCCGCTGGTATGTCCCAGCTCACCCTGACCTACTCCAAGGCCCTGCTGGAGAACAACGGTAACACCACTGCTGCCGAAGCCGCGGTTGCTGCCGAAGACTGCAGCACCGTCACCGTGACCGGTGGCTTCACCCTGACCTGCGCTGCCGATGGTACGGTCACCGCCACCGGCCCCAACTCCCAGACGGCCACCGCCATTTGGGTCGCGCCGTAGGTCTGAAGGCAACGGCTTAGGGTAACACAAGCGTACAAAAGGGGGTGCGCCATGGCTGCCAAGAGAACGACCAGGGAACACGGCTTCACGCTCATCGAGATCATCGCCGTGCTCATCATCCTGGGGATTTTGGCAGCCGTGGCCATCCCCAAGTATCAAAACCTGCAGGACGAAGCCCGGCAGCAGGTCCTCGGGGGGGCCATCGCCGCGGCTCAGTCCCACCTCAACCTGACCTATTCCCGCCTGCTCATGGAAAACAACGGGCTGCTGCCCACCCTGGACGAGGTGATCACCGAAGCCAAGTGCGACACGGACATCCAGGGCTCCTTCACCATCTCCTGCGCGGCCGACGGCAGCATCACCGCAACGGATTCATCAGGTGCAACCCGCACGGATACCTGGGCCTTGCCCTGACATCACACACGCCTGCACCACCGTCACGCAGCCAGTGCCCAGGGCATTCGGCTGCGTTGTGGCGTTCATGAGCCCATGCTTGGGGCGGTGAGTCACACAGGTCTCGTGCTCCGCCAGAACGCGCCCCAATCCTTGACGCGCGCAATCTACGACGACTCTTCTCCCTCCACCAGGGGCTTGTGCTGGGCCAGATCATAAAAGCCGTGCACCGGGAAGGGCAGAGTGTAGTTGGGAATCTGCTCGAAGTGGATGAAGCCGATGGTCTTGCCACCGGGGATGGACGAAAGAGGGGGCAGACCCAGGGGAATGGGCAGATCCAACGGTGCGGAGTTGATGGCGCTGACACGGTTGGCGTAGCGCTCCTTCAGGTAGGCCACGATCTGATCCCGCTCGCTCAAGGTAAAGCTCTCGAGCAGGATGCGCTTGCTCTTGTCCAGATCGATTTCCAGTTCGGGGTGTACGGGATCGCCCAGCAGCTTGTTCCAGTCGTAGTTTTTGAGTTCGCTTTCCTCAAAGTCGGGGCGGAAGAGGTGCACCTCCACATCCCGCCTGCCTTTGAAACTGTTGATGACCATGGACAGGATATAGGCCCGCTCGACGGGCAAGGGGCGTTCGGCCGTGATGATGTTCAGATCCACTGGCAA
>CAZNSV010000570.1:0-2177 GCA_964575775.1 uncultured Desulfovibrionaceae bacterium | reverse complement strand
GCCTCGTTCTGGGCACGGTTGCGCGGGGTCAAGCATGGGCTCCTGCTCTTCCTGCTCGGAGCGGCTTTGCTGGGCGTGTCCCTGGTCTTTTTCCTGGCGCCCATCTCCCTGGTCACGCGTTTCTACGCCCTCCTGCTGCAGCCCCTGCTCCTGGCCCTGGGCGACCAGACCCTGGGCTTCCTGCGCCCCACGGCGGATGCCCTGGGCCTGACCGGGCTCTACTACACCCAGGTCCTGGTGCCGCGCTTCGCCACCCAGAGCTATGTGGCGCTCTTCTTCGCCCTGGTGCTGGGGGCCGCGTTCCTGGCACCACGATTCTGGTGCCGTTATCTCTGCCCCTCTGGGGCCATGTTCGCCCTGCTGGGGTCCAAGCCCCTCTTGCGGCGGCGGGTCTCCAGCGCCTGCACGGAGTGTGGGCGTTGCGCCCGGCAATGCCCCATGGGGGCCATTCCCGGGGACCCGCACGCCACGCGTCACGGGGAGTGCATCGTCTGCCAGGGCTGCGTGCAGGTCTGTCCGGAAGGGGCGGTGTCCTTCGGCATCGGGGAGCGCGTGCCGGGCAGGGCGGCGGTTGCACCCCCGGTGCTGGCCTCGCGCCGGGGCTTTCTCCTGGCCGGAGCAGCGGGCGCGGGCACTGCGCTGATGAGTTTCACGGGCTTGTACTCGCCCCAGGTCGCGGCAGGCTTGGGTCACGTGGGGCCGCAGAACGTGCTGCGCCCCCCGGGGGCCTTGCCCGAGGCGGCCTTCCTGGCCAAATGTCTGCGTTGCGGATTGTGCATGCGCGCCTGCCCCACCAATACGCTGCAGCCCATCGGCTGGGAGTATGGGCTCTCGGGCCTGTTCAGTCCCACCCTGTTTCCCAGGCGCGGGGCCTGCGAGCCGACCTGCCGGGCCTGCGGCGCGGTCTGCCCCACGGGGGCGCTGCGGCTGCTGCCGGACCTGGCGGAAAAGACCCACGCCAAGCTGGGCACGGCGCGGATCCTGGTTTCGCGCTGTCTGGCCTGGGAGCACAAGCGCGAGTGCCTGGTCTGCGACGAGGTCTGCCCCTATGACGCCATCGAGCTGCGACGCGTGCCCGAGAGCCCGGTGCCCGTGCCCGTGGTGCACGAGGAGCGCTGCGCGGGCTGCGGCTTCTGCGAGCACCACTGCCCGGTGCGCGAAGAGCGGGCCATTGTGGTGGAACCCCAGGGCGCCCTGCGCCTGGCCCGGGGCTCCTATGTGGCGGCGGCCGCGGCCCTGAACCTGAACCTCTCCCTGCAGGGCACCCGGCAGGAGCAGGACCTCCCCGGTGCCGTGCAGGAGTGGGGCTGGGACCCCCAGGGCCTGCCGCCGGGCTTTTCCGAGCCCGAGTAGGGGGCGTGTGCCCCGGAATATGCCCCTGGTCTTTCACCGACGCTTCTGCTAATGGCGGTCCGCACCATGAAAATCACCATCCAGGAACTCAGCAAGGCTTACGGCGGCCGCGACCTGCTCACGGACTTCTCTCTGGAGATCCACTCCGGCACTCGTCTCGCCGTGGTGGGACCCAACGGCGCGGGCAAGTCCACCCTGCTCAAGCTGCTCTCCGGGGATATCGCCCCCGACGGGGGGCGCGTGCTACTACCCAAGGGCGCGCGCCTGGGCTACGTGGCCCAGGAGCTGGACGCCGCGGCCCTGGAGATGCCGCTCCTGGCCTACGTACTGGAGGTCCTGCCTTCCTGGGGCGAGTTCTGGCACGAGTGGGAGCAGGCGCAACAGGCCGGGGACGAGGCCGCGCTCAAGGCCCTGGCCCTGCGCCAGGCCGAGCTGGAGCAGGCCTACGGCTACAATCCCGAGCACCGCGCCCACGCCGTGCTCACGGGCCTGGGCTTCGACGTCATGGAACACCAGCGCCCCATGCAGACCTTCTCGGGCGGCTGGCGCGAGCGGGCCAAGCTGGCGCGGGTTCTGGTGGCGGGGGCGGACCTGCTGCTCCTGGACGAGCCCACCAACCACCTGGACCTGGAAGCCGTGGAATGGCTGGAGTCCTTTCTGCTGGAGTACGAAGGGGTGCTGGTCTTCGTGGCCCACGACCGGGTGTTCATCGACAACGTGGGCACCCACGTGCTGCTGCTCGGTGGATCCAAGCCCCTGTTTCGCAAGGGCACTTTCGCGGACCTGCTGGACTGGCAGGAGGAGCAGGAGGAGCAGCGCAAGCG
>CAZNSV010000569.1:0-2187 GCA_964575775.1 uncultured Desulfovibrionaceae bacterium | reverse complement strand
TGCTTTCTTCATGGCTCCTCATGCACCGTGGGGATGAGCGGGGGTTTGGGCGGCACCAGGTGCCGGGTTGACAGCCAGGGGCGCAGGTCGCGGCGGGGTGTCCGGTCCCGTAGCCGACGCCACAGGCCGCCGGGCAGCAGGCCCAGACCCAGGAGCGTGGCGCCCAGCACAGCGGCGACATAGCCGAAACGCCCCTGCAGCAGGGCGCGCAGGGCGATGCCCAGACGCAGGGGCACACACAGGGCGTAGGACAAGACCAGCAGGGGCAGGGGGAAGCAGCGCAGCACCACGTGGAAGCTGTTGCGCTCGCAGAGGTAGAGCCGGTAGAGGGGCATCCGCCGTCGCACGGTGCCCCCGAAGCGGTGCAGCACCAGGGCCTCGGGCAGGCAGAAGAGGTCCTGCCCGGCGGCGCGGATGCGCAGGCTCAGGTCCACGTCCTCCAGGTACATGGTGAAGTGGTCGCAGAAACCGCCCACCTGCTGCAGGGTGGCGGCGCGCAGGAACATGGCCCCCCCGGTGAGGGCCGGGACCTCCAGGGCCGAACCCCAGGGGCCTTGCAGGGGCGGGGGCTCGGCTGCCAGCCGCTGGCGCAGCGCCTCCAGGGGCTCGCCGAACCCGGCGTCCCAGCCCTTGCCCGAAAGGCTCACCAGGCAGCCGCGCGAATTTACGTAGTCGGGGTTGGTCTGGAAGAGCAGCAGGGGCTGGCAGGCTCCGGCCGAGGGGGTCCGCTCCATGAAGGCCGCCAGGCGGCTGAAGCAGTCCGGGGCGGGCACGGTATCGTTGTTCAGGATGCAGACGTAGGCCGGATCCAGGTCCAGGGCCGCCGCGATGCCGATGTTGTTGCCCCGCGCGAAATAGAGGTTCTGCCCGTTGCGCAGCACGGAGAGGTCCGGGTGACTGGGCAGGGTCTCCAGGGAGCCGTCGTCCGAGCCGTTGTCCACCACCAGGACCTTGAGCCGCACGCCCTGGGACTGCAGCACGGCGCGCACGCAGGGGGCCAGGAACTCGCGTCCGTTGTAGTTGAGGACGATGACGCAGATGAGCGGCGCGTGGGGGGCCTGGGGCATGGAGCGAGGTATCCTTGTCAGCGGTGGCGGATGGTGCGCCTGGGCGGCGGCAGGGAGCGAGGGCGCAGCTCCCGGGGCTCAAGGGGCGTCACATGTGGATGCCGCCGTTCACGGACAGGGTCTGGCCGGTGATGTAGGCGGCTTTGTCCGAGCAGAGGAAGCGCACGGCCGCGGCCACCTCCTCGGGCGTGCCGAAGCGCCCCAGCGGGATTCTGGCCGCGAGTTCCGGTTCGGGCAAGTGGGCGGTCATGTCCGTGGCGATGAAGCCCGGGGCCACGGCATTGACCAGCACGTTGCGCCGGGCCACCTCGGCGGCCAGGGAGCGTACGGCACCCAGGAGCCCGGCCTTGGCGGCGGAGTAGTTGGTCTGGCCCGGGGAGCCGGTCTGCCCGGCCGTGGAGGCGATGGCCACGATCCGTCCCTTGCGGGCGCGCAGCATGCGCGGCAGGACGCACCGCACCACGTTGAAGAAGCCGTCCAGGTGCACGGCCAGCACGCTCTTCCAGGCCTGGGCGTCCATGAGGGCCAGGAGCCCGTCCCTGGCGAATCCGGCGTTGCTGATCACGGCACCGGGCGTGGTCTCGGCCAGCAGCGGCTCCAGGGCAGCCTGCACGGCGGCCTGGTCCGCCACGTCGAAGGGCAGGAGGCGGCAGTCGCGCCCCAGGGCCTCGATCTCGGCGGCCACGGCGGCGGCGCCTGCCGCGTCGCTGCGATAGTTGAGCCAGATGTCCCAGCCGTCCTGGGCCAGGCCCAGGGCCATGGCGCGGCCCAGTCCCTTGCTGCCGCCGGTGACCAGGGCCGTGCCCATCGTCTCGCGGGTGCTCATGCCTACTCCCTGACGTGGCTGACCAGTCCGGCGGGGTCGAAGACCACCACCAGGGTGGAGAAGCGGTTCTTCCAGTAGACCCACTCGGGGCTGTCCAGGCTCGGGGTGCGGTGCTTGGCCGGGTAGCCCAGGGCGGTGAGCACGCCCTCCTTGGTCATGCCCGGCAGGGCGCGCCCCAGGCGGATGCCTTCGAGGTCCGCCGGGTTGAAGTTGCCCGGGGGCACGGGCTGGGGCGCGGTGATGAGGCGGATATAGGCATCCACGGGCAGCTGCATGCGGCCTTCGTCGTAGAGG
>CAZNSV010000568.1:0-2201 GCA_964575775.1 uncultured Desulfovibrionaceae bacterium | reverse complement strand
GCGCCCGGAAATGACCGCCCAGTGCCGCCTGGTGGTGCGGGAGAAGCAGGACGTCCTGGCCCTGCCCAACAGCGCACTCAAGTGGGTGGATGGGCGGCTGGTGGTCTTCGTGGTCTCCGAGACCCCGAGCGGGGCGGACAAGGCCCAGACTCCGCCCCTGAAAATGGTGGAACCGGAACTGGGGCTGCGGGGGCTGACCCACAGCGAGGTGCTCGCGGGGCTCGAGGCGGACGAGGTGGTGGCGACTCAGATCGTGCTGCCTCAGGAGGCCGCGGCCCAGCGGACGCGCAGTGCTGCGGGGCCTCCGGGCGGTGGCCCCCCGGGCGGAGGGCCGGGCGGAGGGCGGCGATGACCCAGGCAGACGCCGCAACGCAGCCCCTGGTACGGCTGGAGGGGATCACCAAGCGCTTCGAACAGCCGGGCCAGCCCCCCCTGGACATCCTCAGGGGCATCAGCCTGGAGTTGGGCAGCCGGGAATTCGCGGCCCTGCAGGGCGCCTCGGGTTCGGGCAAGTCCACCCTGATGCACATTCTCGGGCTGCTGGACCGCCCCACAGGGGGGAAATACTTCTTTGCCGGTCGCGACGTGAGCACCCTGGACGACAACGCCCGCAGCGACCTGCGCAACCAGAGCATGGGCTTCGTGTTCCAGAGCTTCTATCTCATCCCCTACATCACGGCCCTGGACAACGTCTGCATCCCCGGGCTCTACGGCCGCCGCTCCCAAAGGCGGCTGCGCCGCCACGCCCAGGAACTGCTGGCCCTGGTGGGGCTCGGCGATCGCGCCACCTTCAAGCCCAGCCAGCTCTCCGGGGGGCAGCAGCAGCGCGTGGCCCTGGCCCGGGCCCTGGTCAACGACCCCCAGCTGCTCCTGGCCGACGAACCCACGGGACAGCTGGACTCACAGACCAGCGACGAGATCATGAGCCTCCTGGCCCGCATCAACGAAACCGGACGCAGCGTGCTGGTGGTCACCCACGACGAGGCCACTGCGGCCTTTGCCTCCCGCCGCATCCTGATCAGCGACGGTGTGTTGGTGAGCAGCTGAGGCGCGGCGCCCTGTTCTACTAGCCCACCGGCGCGCCCGGAGGCGGCGGGGGCGGGACCAGCATACTCGGTGGATCCGACTCCTGCTGCACCGGCACGGGCACGCGAGTGCCACCCCGGACCGGAATCTCCTGCTCGTAACCGCTGAGATATCCGCCGTAGACCCAGCCCTCCTGGTAGCTCCCAGCGAGGGGCGCACCCTGCGGCCGCCGGATCATGAACCAGTTGCCCACGCGCTGCAGCACCTCCACAGGCTCTCCGTGCCGGAGCACGGCCAGGATGCCGTAGCTGGTGGCCGGCCCCTGCCGCACGTTCAACCGCGTGGCGGTCACCTGGCGGGTGGGGAATTCCTGGCGATAGACGTACTCCGTGCCGGGCGCCGGAGCCGGAGCCAGGGGCACGGGTTGCACCCGCTGCACGCAGCCGGTGGCCAGCAGGACGAAGCCCAGCAGTGCAACGCAACTGCTCGGAAAGTGACGTGGGCTGGACATGGCTCTTCCTCCCTTCGTAGGGTGTGTGGTGAGGCCAGGGTAACACAGTCAGGCTAGGCGGGGCAATGCAGCGGGCCGAGGCCTTGCCGCCCCCCTCCTAGCGAACGCCCTTGGTGAACCGGAAACGCAGGTACTGCAGCAAGGTGGGGTGGGACCAGAGCCTAGAAGTGGGCACTCCGGGGCGCGGGGTCAGCCCCCCTTGCCCGAGGTCCGCCAGGGCCTGTTGCATCAGAGGCACGGCCGCGGCCATCTGCAGCACCGGGTAGGTGTTGATGCTGTCCTGGGGTTCCGGGTGAATGCGGGCCTGGTAGAGCACCGCGCCGGTGTCGATGCCCCGGTCCACCAGGTGCACGGTGACGCCGCAGTGCGCGGCATCGTCCTGGGTCAGGGCCCAGTAGCCGCCATGCACACCACGGTAGCGCGGGGTGATGCCCATGTGGGTGTTCAGGAAGGGCGCGGCCACGGCCGCGAGCAGGGCCTCGCCGATGATCCGGGTGCCGTTGACCACCACGGCCTGGGGCTGCAACGCCTGCAGCAGGTCCTGCGTTTCGAGGGCGTTGACGCTGGCCACCCGGTGCAGCAGCGCCTCGGGGATGGGGGCGTCGCAAAGGCCGAAACGGCGCACCAGTTCCGCGCAGCGCTGTTGGTCCCGCCTTGCCAGGAG
>CAZNSV010000567.1:0-2221 GCA_964575775.1 uncultured Desulfovibrionaceae bacterium | reverse complement strand
CTGAACTCGTCCGGGAGTATAGCCATCCGTTCGGGCTCGACGAGGCCTGGGAACTGGAGCGCCTGCTCCAGGAGCCCGAGGCCCTGCCCCAACGGGTGCTGCCGCTGGTCAATGCCCTGCCGCACTGGCGCCGGGTCGTGCTCGACCCGGGCCGCGCCGCCCTGGTGAAAAACGGGGTGCGCATTCCTTGCCTGCCGGAGCCCTTGGACCCCACGCCCTGTGCGGCGGAGGACAAGGCCCTGCTCCTGGAGGCGAACGGCAGGTTGCTGGCCCTGGCGGAGAGCGCCCTCACGGATGGCAAGCCGGTGTGGACCATCCTGCGCGGGTTCTGGTAGCCCCGCGGGCCGGTCCGAGGACGCGCTGCCCCTGTATTCGCAAAAGCCATGGCGGCGGGGGCGCGAAAGCACGACACAACAGGCAAGGAGGATACCGCTGTGGTCATGACGCCGGAGCAAAAGGCTCAGATTATCGAGGACTACAAGAACCATGAGGGCGACACCGGTTCGCCCGAGGTGCAGATCGCGCTGCTGACCTCGCGCATCGAGTACCTGACCGAGCACTTCAAGACCCACGCCAAGGACTTCCACTCCCGCACCGGTCTGCTCAAACTGGTCGGTCAGCGTCGCAAGCTGCTGAACTACCTGAAGAAGAAAGAGGTTCAGCGCTACAGGGACATCATCGGCCGCCTGAACCTGCGCAAGTAGGTCCGGCCGTACTTCACCCACTCTCCGGCGGGCCCGGGTGCCTGCCGGAGAGTCCCTGAGGGGCTCTCTCTCGCGCAATCTGGTGCTGCAGCGCCGCACCGCAGGCGTTGCAACGCCAGATTGCGGGACCTGAGACCGCCAGGGAAAACCAAGCCCGAAGGAATCACAATGAGTTCTGTTTTTGACGTTACGCGCGCCACCCGCCCGGTGGGCGACACCACCTTGATCCTGGAGACGGGGCGCCTGGCCAATCAGGCCGACGGCGCCATCTGGGTGCAGAGCGGCGGCACGGTGGTGCTGGTCACCTGCGTGAGCCTGCCCATGGAGCGCCAGGTGGACTTCTTCCCCCTGACCGTGGAGTACGTGGAGAAGATGTACGCTGCGGGGCGCGTGCCCGGTAGCTTCTTCCGCCGCGAGATCGGCCGGCCCAGCGAGCGCGAGACCCTGTGCGCGCGCATCATCGACCGCCCCATCCGCCCCTTGTTCCCCAAGGGCTTCCGGGACGAGGTGCAGGTCATCGCCACGGTGCTGTCCGCGGATCCCGAGGTCCATCCCGACGTGCTGGCGCTCTGCGGCGCTTCCGCGGCCCTGCACGTGTCGTCCATTCCCTTCTACGGTCCCATTGCGGGGGCGCGTGTCGGCTGCATCGACAACAAGTTCGTGCTCAACCCCACGGTGCCCATGCTCGAGCACAGCACCCTGGACATGGTCTTTGCCGCGTCCCGCGACGCGGTGGTCATGGTGGAGGGCAGCGCCAAGTTCATCGAGCACACGGTGATGGCCGAGGCCCTGGAGTGGGCCCACGAGGCCATTGCCCCCATCCTGGACATGCAGGAAGAGCTGCGTGAGAAGGTGGGCAAGCCCAAGACCGAGTTCACGCCGCCGGCGGAGAATCCCGAGCTGAAGCAGGCCATTCAGGAAATCGCCGGTCCGGAGTTGGACAAGGCCCTCGGCAAGCAGGACAAGCTCGAGCGGCGCGTGGCCAAGAAGGAAGTGAAGAAGGGGCTGCTGGAGGCCCTGGCCCAGCGCGAGGAGTTCGCCGAGCCCGCCACCCTGGCCCGGGCCGGGGAGATGCTGGGGGCCATGGAAAAGGAGCTGGTGCGCAGGCGCATCCGCGAGACCGGGCGGCGCCTGGACGGGCGCGACACCACCACAGTGCGCCCCATCGGCATCGAGGTGGGGCTGCTGCCCCGCACCCACGGCTCCGCGCTCTTTGCCCGCGGCGAGACCAAGGTGCTGGCCGTGGCCACCCTGGGCAGTGGGCGTGACGAGCAGCGCATCGAGAGCCTGGCCGGTGACGAGAGCAAGCGGTTCATGCTGCACTACAACTTCCCGCCCTACTGCGTGGGCGAGATCAAGATGATGCGGGTGTCCCGGCGCGAGATCGGGCACGGCGCCCTGGCCGAGCGGGCCCTGGTGCCGGTGCTGCCCAGCCCGGACGCCTTCCCCTACACCCTGCGCATCGTGGCCGAGGTCATGGAGTCCAACGGCTCCTCGTCCATGGCCACGGTCTGCGG
>CAZNSV010000566.1:0-2222 GCA_964575775.1 uncultured Desulfovibrionaceae bacterium | reverse complement strand
AAGCGGGGCGAGCGCTTCGGCCTGATCCGCTTCGGGTCCAGGGTTGACCTCTACCTCCCAGGTGATTATGTTCCTTCTTTACAAATTGGTGACATAGTGGTGGCGGGGCAGAGCGTGGTGGCGCGCAGTTGCGAGTCCTGAACCGCTGCCCGGGCGCTGTCCGGACCGGATCACCAGAGGCGGGGGGCGGGAATTCCGGCAGAGCCTTGCGCAACGCCGGCAGTACCTCCCGCATCCGTCGCGCCGTAGCGAGGAGAGAGCATGGATAGTCGGGTTTCGTTTCGCAAGGGCGTGTATCTGCTGCCCAATCTGTTCACCACGGCCAGCCTGTTCGCCGGGTTCCTGGGCATCCTCTGGGCCATGAACGGCCGCTACGAGGCCTGCGCCCTGGCCATTCTGATCAGCGCGCTCTTCGACGGCCTGGACGGCAAGATCGCACGATTGACCAACACCACCAGCGAGTTCGGGGTGCAGTACGACTCGCTCTGCGACCTGGTGGCCTTCGGACTGAACCCGGCCCTGCTGCTCTATCACTGGCAGCTGGGCGGCTTCGGACGCCTGGGGCTCATGGCCTGCTTCCTTTTCGCCACCTGCGGCGCCCTGCGGCTGGCGCGCTTCAACGTGCAGAGCGCCAACACGTCCCAGAAGTTCTTCATCGGCCTGCCCATTCCGGCCGCGGCCTGCATCGTCTCCACCCTGGTGCTGGCCACGCCCTATCTGCCCGAGGTGCATCTGGAAAAGACCCTGCCCCTGATCTGCCTGGTGCTGACCTACTTCCTGTCCTTTCTCATGGTCAGCAGGGTCCGCTACGCTTCCTTCAAGGAATACGGTCTGTTGCGCGCCCACCCCTTCAGCTCCATGGTCACGGCCATTTTGCTCTTCGTGCTGGTGGCCTCCCAGCCCAGGCTGCTGGGCTTCGTCTTCCTCATGGCCTACATGGTCTCGGGTCCCATCTACACCTACATCATGCTCCCGCGTCGCCGGCGGCGCCAGGCCCTGAAAGAGGCCGCCGAGGAGCAGTTGGCCGCCGAGAAACAGGTCTGAACATGCTGGGTGTCTTGCAAACGTCGCAAAAAAACCCCTTGACAGGCTCCTGTCAGTCCCTGTAGAGCCTGCGCCATGCACTGCGAAATCTCCAACCACCGCCTGACTTCCTTTTCCTCCTTTGCCAATTTTTATTTTTGGTATTGGTTTAGTCAGCCCCGTGGTCCACGGAGAGGTGCAGCGCTGTAATCAGCATACGACAAAACACCTCCAACAGGGGCCGCGGGCAGAAGCCGGCGGCCCCTGTTTCGTTTCCAGGAGGCAGCCGGAAAAGTCCGGACCCGCTCGCGGCATCCCGCCGCATGGAGGGCAAGCAATGCGGAGGACGCCATGCTGCTCGGAAAAGAAGTGAGGATGGAGCGGATTTTCAACCGGAACACACGGCGAACAATCATCGTGCCCATGGATCACGGTGTCACCGTGGGACCCATTTACGGTCTCGTGGATTTCAAAGGCACCGTGAACCGTGTGGCCGACGGGGGCGCCAACGCCGTGCTCATGCACAAAGGCCTGCCCCGCTGCACACACCGCGGCTACGGTCGCGACATCGGACTCATCCTGCACCTCTCCGCCAGCACCCGCCTCTCCCCCTTCCCCAACGCCAAGACCCTGGTCGCCTCCGTCGAAGACGCCATCCGCATGGGCGCCGATGCCGTGTCCCTGCACGTGAACCTGGGCGACGAGACCGAGAGCCGCATGCTCGAGGACCTGGGCGCCATCACCTCCGAAGCCTCCTACTGGGGCGTGCCCGTGCTGGCCATGATGTACGCCCGCGGCCCCAAGATCCAGAACGAGTACGACCCCGAAGTGGTCAAGCACTGCGCCCGCGTGGGCCAGGAACTGGGCGCCGACGTGATCAAGGTCGAGGAGCCGGGCGACATCGCCAGCTTCGCCGACGTGGTGGCCGCCTGCTGCGTGCCCGTGGTCATTGCCGGGGGCGAGAAGATGGAAAACACCGAAGACATCCTGCGCATGGTGCACGACTCCATCCAGGCCGGCGGGGCCGGTCTCTCGGTGGGGCGCAACGTCTTCCAGCACAAGGACCCCACCATGCTCTGCGAGGCCCTGCACGGCATCGTGCACGAAGACTGGGACGTGGAACAGGCCCTGGAACACCTGGGCGCCTCTGCCTAATTATCAGACAACACAAGGAGCAAAGTCATGCGCGTGGGCAAAGA
>CAZNSV010000565.1:0-2223 GCA_964575775.1 uncultured Desulfovibrionaceae bacterium | reverse complement strand
GCCCTATGGACGGGGCATGCGCCTGCTGGCTATCCTGCTGGCCCGCTATGGACTGTTAGCGCCGGTGCTACAGGCGGCCCGGCGAGATCCAGCGGTGCGTTCTGCTCTCTTCAACGCCGTCTCTGCCCACGCCCCCTACCGGCAGGTTCTGGCGCAGGTTCTGCGCCCGCGCCCCCTTCTGTCCATCCTGCTGGCCATGCGCTCCAGTGGCGTGTAGTAGATCACCTCCGCCCTTCCCGCCGTCGTCCCCCCATCGAGGCTCTACTCCCAAACCGCCGCTTTGGCGCACGCGGCATATCCAGCAGGCCGTCCCTCTATTCGCTGGTGGGGGCGGTCTGCTGGTGGAAAAGGGGCTGCATATGGACTTGCCAACCTGGACCGCGCCATTTTGCCTACTCCTGACAGGCCGAATACCCCTCCCCAGGCGGGATGGGATGTTGTATAATAAAGCCACGTTCGCGTAGAGAGCAGAGAAAGGAGCACGACGCCATGGACGTCCAAACCCGCATCGAGGTGACACGCCGGCTCCGCAGCGTCGAAGGCCACATTCGCGGGGTGGCTCACATGGTGGAAACAGACCAACCCTGCATGGCGATTCTGCACCAGATGCAGGCAGTACAGGGCTCGTTGAAGCAAATCAGCCTGCTGCTGTTGGCCAGCCACCTGGACCACTGTCTACAGACCGTGGAGACGGCGCAGAGCGCCGGTGCGCAGCAACAGTTACGTGAAGAGCTGACGGCACTTTTTGCCCAAAAGACCTGACGAGGTGAAATTGTGAGACAAACAACCAGTGAAGTGAATGCCAAACAGACTGTGACCGATCCGGTCTGCGGCATGGAGGTCGATCCGGCCCGCGCGGTGCAAACCCGCGTGCGGGACGGCGCCACCTACTATTTCTGCTCAGATTCGTGCGCCGAACAGTTCGACCGGGAGGATCGATCGGTTCCAGGGCAGGACGGCCACCGGGCAGCCGTGGCCCACGCCGGCGGACACCTGTCGGGTGAACGGGCGCCCGCCGGGCAGGAGGCGGTCGAGCTGAACCTTCCGATCCAGGGCATGCACTGCGTCAGTTGCAGCCAGACTATCGAAAAGGCCCTGCGGACGGTGCCAGGGGTGCTGGAGGCGAACGTCAATGTGGCCACGGAGGTGGCCCACATTCGCCACTGGCCAGATCAGGCGGACGAAGCCACACTGCGCCGCGCTATCGAATCCGCCGGCTATCAGGTGGCTCCCGCCGAAAAGGAGGAGGTGGACAAGGAGACCGCCGCTCACACCCGGGAATACAGGAGCCTGATGCGCAAGTTCTGGTTCGCCGCCGCTGTCTCACTGCTGATTTTGCCTGTCTCCTTCCCCGAACTGCGCTGGCTCTACGCACCCTATCTCGTCACACCAGAGCCGGCCGGGTGGATGGTGCGCCTGCTCTGGGCAATCTCCGGCGTTCTAGCCGTGCCTGTCATGGTCTGGTCCGGTCGCCACTTCTACACCGGGCTATGGACAGCCTTCAAGCACCATGCGGCCGATATGAATACACTGATTGCCCTGGGGACAGGGGCGGCCTGGCTCTACTCAACGGCAGCGATTCTGGCTCCGCAAATTTTCCCTGAAGGCGCCGCGGCCATGCCCTTTTACGATGTTACAACGGTGGTGATCGCGCTGGTGGTGTTGGGCCAGGCCATTGAGGCCCGCACCAAAGGCCAGAGCAGCCAGGCCATCCGCAAGTTGTTGGGTCTGCAAGCCAAGACGGCCCGAGTCCTGCGGGATGGTCAGGAGGTGGAAATTCCCGTGGAAGAAGTAGTGGTGGGCGACATCGTGATGGTGCGTCCTGGCGACAAGATTCCGGTGGACGGCGAGATTGTCGAGGGTCGCTCCGCTCTAGACGAATCCATGGTCACCGGCGAGAGCCTGCCCGTGGACAAGCAGGTGGGCGACGAGGTGATCGGCGCCACGGTCAACACCACCGGCAGCCTCAAATTCCGGGCCACCAAGGTGGGCAAGGACACCGCCCTGGCCCAGATCGTCAAGCTGGTGCAGGAGGCGATGGGCACCAAGCCTCCCATCGCCCGCCTGGTGGATCGGGTTTCCTATTACTTTGTGCCGACGGTGATGATCATTGCCGTATTGAGCTTCATGGTCTGGTTCACCTTTGGCCCCAGCCCGGCCCTGGCCTTTGCCATCGTGACCTCGGTAACGGTGTTGATCATCGCCTGCCCCTGCGCCCTTGGC
>CAZNSV010000564.1:0-2223 GCA_964575775.1 uncultured Desulfovibrionaceae bacterium | reverse complement strand
GCGGGCCGCATCGTCGGTTGCCGACAGGGCTGTGCGGACCTGGGCCAGCGCGAGCAGCAGGTGATCGATGTACGCGGATTCGGTTCTCACCGCGGCTCGGGCCGGGTGATGCGCGGCTCCGGCCGGGTCAGGTCGCCGCCACCCTCGCTTGCGGAGGCCAGTCCGGCGCTCATGGCACTCAGGGCCAGGGCCAGGAGGAGCAGGGCCACCAGTTTGCGCATCTCGCATACCCCCATGAAATGGAATCTACTACCAACATACGGCGGGCGGTGGGGGTATGTCAACTGCCCGAGGTCGCGGTGGCAGGAATTCGCCCGGGGCGAAATGGGGGCAGGTGTGTGATATAGTGCTTATGTCCTGGACGTGTGGGCGTGGGGTACATAAGCACTCAATCGATTGCGCGCAGGGTCAGGTTGACCTCCCGGCCGGCCAGGCCCCGCTTGTATCGCTGGCGGGGGGGGCCCAGGTCCACCCGCTCTATCACCTCTTGCATGGCCGCCTTCATCTCTGGTGTGAATCCCCTCCGTAGATATTGCTCTTTCAGTCGCGGCAGAGTCTGACGGGCACGTTCCACCGCTTGCTGTTCGAACGCTGTAACGTCTGCATGTTCGCACGACTTCTGGAGCACGGCGGCCCGTTCAGCGTCCAGCCGTTCCTTGCGCCTATCATACCGCTCGCCCGTAATCCGGCCCGCCAACAGGGCATCCTCCAACGCGTCCAGTTCCCGGTCCAGGGCTGCGAGGCGGGCGTCGGGGTTGGCTGGTTTCGGAACCGCCACCTCGAAGGGCACATCTTCGCCGGCGGCGATGGCCTCCAGGTGCTCCAGCACCCACACGTCGATAGTCCGTGCCACGACCACATTCGTGTGGTTGGCCCACGGCACGGCCCGGGAGTTGCAGCGGTAGGAGGGGACGCGGACCGGGTTGCCGTCCTTGCCTCGCTTGGGCATTGCGACGAAGGCATTCATGGACCGCCCGCAGGTGCAGAACAGCAGCCCCGACAGCAGGTACGGTGCGGCGAAGCGAGTCCGAGAACGCGCACGAGCGGCGTTGAGGGTTTGGAGTCTTTGCCACGTCAATGTATCCAGGATGGGTTCCGTTCCGCCCTTGTGGACCGTGGCCCCGAACCGTACGTCTCCGATGTAGATGGGGTTTCTCAGCATGTCGTGGATCCGCCCACCGTACCACCGCCCCCCGTTGGGACCCGGAATGCCCGCTTCTGCCAGCAGCCTGGTGATCGTGTAGTAGCCATTGCCCTCCAACCGCCAACGGGCAATCCGGCGCACCACTTCCGCCTGCTCAGGGTCAATCTGCCAGTCGGGGCTGTCCTGCACGAACCCGTAGGGGCGGTTCGAGTAGGGTTTGCCCGACTCCACCCGGCGTTTCCACCCCATGGCGGTGTTCTCCGCAATTACCTCGCGCTGGTACTGGTTGAACACAGCGCGGACTCCCACGTTCAGGATGTCGGCGGCGGTCCGGACGTCGATCCGCCCTTCGGTGACAGAGTGCATCTCTGCCCCGAGTTTGCGCAACCGTTTCAGGGTGCCCATCGTGTCCTCCATGTCGCGGCTGAACCGGTCCAGCCGCCACACGTAGATGGCGTCACCCGTCTGCATCTCGGATAGAAGCCTTTGGAGGTGGGGGCGGTTCATGTCCTTGGCGCTGTACCCGTCCTCCAGGTAGACGTGTTGGTCCAGACGCTCCTGCCGCTCGGCCAGGTCCCGGCACGCCTGTTCCTGCGCTCCGAGACTGTAACCTTCCTCCGCCTGCTCATCGGTGGACACCCGGACGTAGATCAAGGCACGCACCCGCGCATCACCGCCATGTCTGGTCGGTTTCTCCAGCCCGCGCCACCATCCCTGCCATCGCCCTACATCCCACGATTCAAACAAGCGTCACGGTAATTTAGGAAAACTGACCTATTGCCGAACGGACATCCTGCACGTTAAACTGTTGGTGGTAGCATTGTGCGACGAAGGGAATTGTTTCGATAATAGAAGCGTTGGCTCGGTGCGCCAGGGGAGGCAGGAGCCTTGTTCGCGGAGGTCGTGCAGCATACGGAGGACATACGGCGGACGCTGGAGGGGCAGGACGCGGTCAATGCCTACCTCCTCCTCTGTAGTGCGTCTCCGCCCGCCTTGCGGGTCTGGTATCATCTGCTGGCCGCGGACGCTGTAATCAACTCTGTGAACCTTCCCGAAGAGACTGCCAGGCAGTTTGTGGA
>CAZNSV010000563.1:0-2225 GCA_964575775.1 uncultured Desulfovibrionaceae bacterium | reverse complement strand
GGTATCCGGCAGGTCGGAGTAACGGCCGATGACGCCGCCGCCGTAACCGAACACGCCCACGATGCCGCCGTGCTTCCAGTGGGTCTCCTTGTGCTTGAAGGAAAGCTCAAGCACGCCGAGCAGGTCTTCGGGGCAATCCACAGGGATCTGATAGTCCAGACCCTTGGGATTCTTATGCCGCGCGTCAATTTCCATCTTGATGTCGGACACGAAGCTGGGCCAAGGCCCGCTTTCCAGCTGGTCCAACATGGGAGTTTGGTGTTTCGCCATTGCCTTACCTCCACATTGCTTTGTTAAGGTTCCAAACGTTTTTTTCAGGCTCTGCAGGCTCTGCCAGTCCTGATCAGTCGCCTGCAGCCTCCAAGCCGCCGGAATGGCCCGCAAAGGATGGTCCGGTCGGGCCGTTGCTCCTGTGATACATAATTCACATGTAGACTTCTTTCGTAGAAGGTACCACGCCGAATGTCAAGCAACAAACCGGATTTGCGCGCTTGCGCACCATCGCAAACACCGTGGCCAGCATCCAGAATGACCTCCCGCGAATCGCCAATTACACCCTCGGACACATTTGACGCAAGTCCTTGACTGTCAGGCCTTTTTCAGCCATACTCCCCCATTCTCCATAAGGGAGCATCAATGCAAGACCAACGCGGCGTCTATTTCTACCCCAACCCGGCCCTCAAGACCACGCGCATGTACGTGCGCGAGTCTCCCCAAGGCATCGAGTTCCGCCTCTATTCCAGTGAAAACCCGGAAATCTGGGAACGACACAGCTGGATCACCCGCGAGGTGGTCCGCCAGGCCGCGGCTCTTTACACCGGTGCCAACAGCCCCCTGCTCCTCTACGACGAGGAGGTGGCCCGCGAGGTGCTGCGTCAGGCTCGGGCTGACGCCAAGTCCGCCTCCTGATCCGCCGGGCTCACTTCTGCGTTCCTTCCCCCCCTTAGCAGTCTCGTCCGGCAACTACGCCTCGCCCTCACCAGGTTCCTGCTCACCTGCCCCGAAGCGGCCACCCTTGGCCGCGATGGCGCAGGCCGCGCCCCCGCAACAGGCGTAGAGCGATTCACTGTAGGCGTAGAGGATGCGCCTTTCCCGATCTTTGCGCTCTGCGTCGAGTTCCGGGGCTTGATGCTGAGCGGCCAGAACCTGCAGGCGCCGCCAATCCGGGATTGCGGCCAGGCCGGAGCCCAGGAGCTCCCCTTGCCCTGTTTCCAGCACCACGGCCTCCTTGCTGTCCGTGATCACGACCAGGGCCGCCGCGCCCCCTGGCAGCAACCGTGCAGCGGCCAGGGCCTCGCGCGTGTAGGTGGTGACGATGCCGGGACAGAAGATCAGGGCCAAGAGAGGGCGTTCCTGTTCCGCAAAGGCCACCAGGTCCACCAGCCGAGTGTAGAGGCGCCCCTGCTCCACTGGAAAGCTCACGGCAACCCGGGGCTTCAAGCGCGGGCGGGGATATCCCTTCTCTTCCACCAGCAACCGGGCCATGGCCTGGCGCAGGTCTTCGTAGGTAGTGGCTTCGAGGCTCTGTCCGGTGAGGTAATCCTGGATCACCGTTCCCAGGCTGACATCGTGCATGCTGCCCTCCTCGGCCGGTGCCGACGTTGACTCTCAGGCTCGGCACCTTGGACACCCTACCACCTTTTCCTCAGGCCTACAAACACACTCATGTCGCCACAAGATAAAGGGCCGCCCCCAACATTTGGGAGCGGCCCGTATCCGTCGACCGAGTGATCCGCGACCTAGAAGAAGATGAAGGTGCAGAGCACGAAGAGCGGGACCAGAATACCACCGCTCCAGGCCATGTAGCCGAAGAAGCTGGGCATCTTGACACCCGTTGTTTCCGCGATGGAACGCACCATGAAGTTGGGGGCGTTGCCGATGTAGGTGTTGGCGCCCATGAACACGGCACCGCAGGAGATGGCCAGCAGAGTGGAGGCCAGGGTGGTCATGAGTTCGCCGGCATTGCCCCCCGCGGTGTTGAAGAACACCAAGTAGGTAGGGGCGTTGTCCAGGAAGCTCGAGAGCGCGCCCGTGAGCCAGAAGTACATGTGATCCAGCGGTTCACCGTTGGGCCCGGAAACCATGTTGATCACACCCGACAGTGCGCCCTTGGTCCCGGCCTTGAGGATGGCGATGGCCGGAATCATGGACAGGAAGATGCCGATGAAGAGCTTGGCCACTTCCACGATGGGGAACCAGTCGAAGTCGTTCTTGCGGCGGTTCTC
>CAZNSV010000562.1:0-2226 GCA_964575775.1 uncultured Desulfovibrionaceae bacterium | reverse complement strand
AAAAAGGAAGAGGAACGACAAGGAGTTGAAGAGCATGCCCTGCCCTAGGAGAGAGGCGACAGGCGCTGGTGCGGGACCTGCCGGGCCAAGGTTTCTGATCCAGGGGCAAAAATGTCTCAACCCATTGGATTTCAACAATTCATGCCGATTCTTGCTGGAGCTGTCAAGCTTGGCGGGAGGTGCTCCCGAAAAAAAGGGCGTGAATTTCCCTTGCATACGCCCTGCCCGTGGTGTAAGTAGACGTCTCCTTGCAGCGAACAGCACCTAAGGTACCCATTTCCAGGAATTTTCGGACATATTTTTTTGTGCACCCTCACTTTCCCCCGCCCATTTCCGGTACAAAACCGGTGATTCCCTTGAGAACACAGCGCATCACGAGCAGCTCATGCCTTTGGAGTTCCCCATGTCCATGCCCGCGTTGACCATTGGGGACCTGACGGCCCCCTTGCCCCTGATCCAGGGTGGGATGGGAATCGGTATCTCCCTTTCCGGACTGGCCGCGGCAGTGGCCAACGCCGGAGGGATCGGTGTCATTGCCACAGCCGGTATCGGCTGGGCCGAGCCGGATTTCAAGAGTGACTTCAAGGCGGCCAACTCCCGCGCCCTGGCCGGGCACATCGAGAAGGCGCGCGCCATGACCAAAGGCTTGCTCGGCGTCAACATCATGGTGGCCCTGAGCAACTTTGCGGAACTGGTGCGCACGGCCGTGGATCACGGCGCCGACATCATCTTTTCCGGTGCCGGACTGCCCCTGAGCCTACCCAAATTCGCCGGTGAGCAGACCAGAACCAAGCTGGTGCCCATCATCTCCTCGGCCCGGGCCGCCACCATCATCTGCAAGAAGTGGCTCTCCCGGTTCAATCGCCTGCCCGACGCCTTTGTCCTGGAGGGTCCCCTGGCTGGGGGGCATCTGGGGTTCCGGCCGGAGCAGATCGACCACGAGGATTTCACCCTGGAAAAGCTGGTGCCGGAAGTCCTGGAAGCCCTGAAGCAGTTTCCCGGGCCGGACGGCAAGCCCCTGCCGCTCATCGCAGCCGGGGGCATCTACACCGGTGCCGACATCCACAAATTTCTGGCCATGGGCGCGGCCGGCGTCCAGATGGGCACCCGCTTCGTCGCCACGTACGAGTGCGACGCCTCCCCTGCCTTCAAGCAGGCTTACGTGGACGCCAAGGAGGCGGATCTGACCATCATCAAGAGCCCGGTGGGGCTGCCCGGGCGCGCTCTGCGCAACAGCTTCGTGGAAACCATGGAGCTCTCCGCCAAGGGGCCGCTGCCGCTGTCCATCTCCTGCCCCTATCATTGCATGGACCACTGCGACGAAGAAACCCGGACTTTCTGTATTTCCATGGCCCTGTTGCAGGCAAGGCGCGGCGCCCTGGACAAAGGGCTGATCTTTGCCGGCCAAAACGCTCACCGGGTTCAAGGCATCGTTTCCGTCCAGGAACTTGTCGACTCTCTGGTGGCGGAATACGAACAATGTCACCTTGAACTGAGCACCGTTGGCGCCGGGGGATCCGCTTCCGCCCAGGCCTCGGGCAGCGCTCGGCTCGACAGCTGACGCAAGGAGCACACCCATGACTTTGGCGCAGAAAGGTTCGCAGGTTTCCGTGCACTACACCGGCACCTTCGACGACGGTTCGGTCTTCGATTCCTCCCGCGACAAGGAGCCCCTGTCTTTCGTCATCGGCGAGGGCACGGTCATCCCCGGCTTCGAGGACGCCCTGCTGGGCATGGCCCCCGGCGAGGTCAAGAACGTCAGCATCCCCCCGGAAGAGGGCTACGGTCTGCACAGCGAAGAGATGGTCATCCACTCTCCCGTTGACGACCTGCCCGTTACGCCGGAAGTGGGCATGGTCTTCCAGGCCGATGTGCAAGGTCAGACCATGTACTTTATGGTCGCTGCAGTGGAAGACAATGTTGTGACTCTGGACGGAAATCATCCCATGGCTGGTAAGCAGCTGCATTTCGAGCTTGAACTCGTTGCAGTAGCTTGATATAGTTCTGCAGGTGCCAGTGGCCCTGTGTAGACAGAATGACCCTCAACGTACAACGCAAAGGACTCAGACGATGACTTACCAAGGAAAAGTGAAGTGGTTCAACGAGAGCAAGGGCTTCGGTTTCATTCAGCATGACGGCGGCGACGACGTCTTCGTGCATTTCTCCGCCATCCAGGGTTCCGGTTTCAAGACCCTGCAGGAAGGCGCCAACGTCCAGTTCGAGATC
>CAZNSV010000561.1:0-2230 GCA_964575775.1 uncultured Desulfovibrionaceae bacterium | reverse complement strand
CAAAGTCCGGCCCTCCGGGCTACCCCTAGCCGGAGTCGTGCCCTCGGGCCACGACCCCCGGCGCGCTCGTTCCGCGCCGCCGGATTCTAGAGCCTTTCAACTTTGATTAAGTTTAGATGCTCTTATGCAGTTCCCTGAAACAATGGAACATTGTTGCAGGTCAGAGCCTTGTTTCAAGGCGAAACTGCTCCAGAGCCTTTCAGACCATCACGCTTCCAGAGACAAACGGAGATTCCCATGACCCAGACGGCAGCCCCCCGCTTCGGCATCGGCATCGATACGGGCGGTACCTATACCGACGCGGTGCTCCTCGATCTTTCCACCCACGAGGTGTTGCAGACGGCCAAGGTGCCAACCACGCACCAGGACCTGAGACAGGGCGTGGGGCAGGCCCTGGCCGCCGTGTTGCAGAGCGGCGCGGTGCCCGCCGCCGCCATCGAGCTGGTGGCCGTGTCCACCACCCTGGCCACCAACGCCGTGCTCGAGGACCGTGGCGCCTCCGTGGGCTTCATCGCGGTGGGTTTCGCCTCGCCCCTGCAGCTGCCGGTGCTGGCTCAGCACTACGTACCCGGCGGCCACACCATCGGCGGCCGCGAGCTGGAGCCCCTGGACCTGGAAGCCCTGCTGGAGGGCGTCACGGTCATGCGCCGCTGCGGGGTGGACACCTACGCGGTCTGCGCGGCCATGAGCATGGACAACAACACCCACGAGCAGGTGGCGGCCAGGGCCATTGCCATGGTGGACCCCAAGCCCGTGTTCTGCTCCCACAGCTGCAGCGACAAGCCCGGTTTCAAGGACCGTGCCGCCACCGTGGTGCTCAACGCGCGCCTCATGCCCGTGATGCAACGCTTTGCCGACGGCGTGGCCCAGAGCATGCGCGAGTTGGGGCTGGACTGCCCCGCGCGGATCATCAGGGGCGATGCCGGGCATCTGCCCCTGGCCGACGGCCCCCTGCAGGCCGCCAGCACCGTGGGCAGCGGTCCCGCCGCCACCACCTGGTTCGGCATCGCCACCGGTGGGCTGCAGCAGGCCCTGGTGGTGGACGTGGGCGGCACCAGCACCGACGTGACCCTGCTGCGCGACGGCCACCCCGTGCTCAGCACGGACGGCGCGCGCATCGGCGAGTGGGACACCCATGTCCAGTCCGTGCAGATGTACACCGCGGCCGTGGGGGGCGATTCCCACGCCTACGTGGGCTCGGCCTGACGTCTGCGTGTGGGACCCCGGCGCGTGCTGCCCCTGTGCATGGCCGGGCCGGAACTGCCCGACCCCCTGAGCTGGCTCGGCACCGAGCTGCACGGCAAGTGCCTGTTGCCCGCGCCCCCGGAGCGCCTGGACCCGGAAAGTGCCGAGAACCCCATCGTGCGTTTTCTCCAGGAGCACGGACCGGCCACGCCCGAAACCGTGCGCGAGGCCCTGCGCTTTTCCTCGGCCGACATGGAGCGCCGTCTGGACCACCTGGCCCGGCACCAGGCCCTGACGGAGTGCGGCTTCACCCCCACCGACGCCCTGCACGCCCTGGGCCGCCTGGCCCTGCGTGACGCCGGGCCCGCCCTGGCCGGAGCCCGGGCCCTGTCCCGGGTGCTGCACATCAAGGGGGAAGAGGTCTGCGACATCGTCGTGGGGCGCGCCCAGGCCCTCATCGAGGACGCCATCCTGCGCTACATGCTGCGCCAGGAGGCCGGAAACGGCATGGGCGGGATTCTGGAAAAGCGCCGCGACTTCAAGCAGCTGCGTCTGCACTTCACCCTGGGGCTGCCCCTGATCGGCGTGGGCGCCGCCGCCGGGGCCCTGCTGCCCGGCGTGGCCGACACCCTGGGCTGCGAACTCTTCTTCCCCGAATACTATCAGGTGGGCAACGCCCTGGGCGCCCTGCTCCTGGCTGCCACGCCGGAAAACGCGGACCGCTCCGCCTGAGCGCGGCGCGGTATTCTCCTGGCATTCCTTCCGGGGGCGGCAACGCCCCCGGCGTCCTCACTCCGGCAGCACCGGCTCCAAACCCAGACTGGGGAGCGCGCGCAACAGCCGCTCCAGGAAGGCGAAGGCAGCCTGGTTCATGCGCTGGTGGTGCAGCATCACCCCGCAGCAGCCCGTGGCCAGGCCCGTGGCGAAGTCCTGCAGCAGTCCGTCCAGAGCCGCTTGGGGGGCGGTTTCGCGCCGCGTGTGCAGGTCCGCGTGCACGGGCCGGAGCGGGAAGGCGCAGAGAGCCTCTCGCGCGTCAGCCCCTGAG
>CAZNSV010000560.1:0-2232 GCA_964575775.1 uncultured Desulfovibrionaceae bacterium | reverse complement strand
AGAATCAGGAAACACGACAGCAGACCAACCAGAAATGTGCGCATGGGAGCCCCGGACTAAAGTGATGCTATTTTCTATAGAAGATCGGCAGTTGCCAAGACAACTTTAGAAATTACTTTAGCCCTTGTGCGCCGGTTTTCAAGCGCCTTTGCGTCCCCCCAGCAGGCCTTCCAGGCTCTTGACCAGATCGCCGGGCAACAACACGGTCTTGCTGCCGTTGGCGGCCGCGATTTCCTTGATGGAGGCAATGTATTTCTCCCCCAGCATGTAATAGGCCGGCAATTCGTTGTCCTGGATGGTTTCGGTGATCCGCTTGATGGCCTCCGCAGAGGCCGTGGCCAGGCGCACCTGGGCCTCGGCATCCCGCTTGGCCGCTTCCAGGCGGGCCTCCGCCTCCAGGATGGCCGCCTGCTTGTCGCCTTCGGCCCGGGTCACCGTGGCCTTCCGTTCCCGTTCGGCCGCCGCCTGCAGTTCCATGGATTTCTGCATGGTGGGGGACGGCGAGATGTCCTGGATTTCCACCGACTTCAGGGTCAGCCCCCAGTCCGATACGTCATCGGCGATGGAATCCTTCAGCTTGGCCTTGATCTGGTCCCGGGACGACAGGGCCTCGTCCAGGTCCATGGCGCCGATGATGGCGCGCAGGGTGGTCTGGACCAGATTCATGACGGCGATCTGGAAGTTGGTCACGCCATAGACCGCGCTCTGGGTATCGGTCACCTTGACGAAGGCGATGGCATTGGTGACCAGCACGGCATTGTCCCGGGTGATCACTTCCTGCTGGGGAATATCCAGAATAAGGTCCTTGGTGGTGACCTTGTAGGCCACGTTGTCGATATAGGGGATCAGGATATGCAGGCCGGGCAACAAGGTCTTGAGGTACTTGCCCAGGCGCTCCACCACCCATTCCTCCCCCTGGGGCACGATGCGCACGCCCTTCCAGAGGGTGATCAGGATGAAGAGTACCAATACTATGGAAACGATCTCACCGCCCATGCTGTTCTCCTTGGCTGCAAGCAGGTTTGAAAAAAATCAAAGCTTCACGACCTTGAGGGTCTGCCCCAAGACATCCACCACCCTGGCCCGGGACCCGGAGGGTATGGGCTCGTCGGCGACGATGGGCCAACGATCGGCCCCCAGCACCGGGCGCTGAAACAGGATTTCACCTTCACCGGTCTCGGTCACGGCCCGGGTCACCAATCCCGTCAACCCTTTGACACCCTCCTTGGCCTGGCCGGAACCGGTGCGATCCGGATTTCGAAAGAATCGTAGCCAGATGCCCGTCATGGCCACCGAGGCCACAGCCCAGAGGAGCAACTGGGGCGCCAGGCCAATGGGCAGGAATGCCACCACCAGCCCGGTCAGCAAGGCACCCAGGCCAAACCATAGGAGGAAAAAAGTGGGGGTGAGCATTTCCACCGCCACCAGGACCAGGCCCAAGACTATCCAATGCCACCAAGCGAGTTCCATGCGTTCTCCTGCAATCGCGTTTCAGAGCGCCCTCAATGGGCTGCGGTCGGGATCTTGCCGATCCGCATGCGCCACTCCCGTGGCCCCTCATCATGCACTGATCTGCCCGTGCTATCCACCGCCACGGTGACCGGCATGTCCACTACCTGGAATTCGTAGATGGCCTCCATGCCCAGTTCCGGGAAAGCCAGCACCCGGGCCGACCGGATGGCCTTGGACACCAGATAGGCCGCCCCCCCCACCGCGATGCAGTAGACCCCGCCGTGCTGACGGATGGACTCGATGGCCTGGGGCCCCCGCTCGGACTTGCCCACCATGCCCAGCAGGCCGACGGGACCGAGCATGAGATCGGTGAACTTGTCCATCCGGGTGGCCGTGGTGGGGCCGGCGGGGCCGACGGCTTCATCCCCCACCGGATCGACCGGCCCCACGTAGTAGATGAAGCGGTTGTTGAAATCCACCGGGAGAGGTTCGCCCTTGGCCATCAAATCGGCGATCTTCTTGTGGGCGGCGTCCCGACCGGTGAGCAGGCGACCGTTGAGCAACAGGCGCTCGCCCGCCTGCCAGCCGGCAACATCCGCCTTGGTCAGCGTGTCCAGATCCACCCGGCGCGCCCCGGCGGGGCCGTCCCAGGCGATCTCGGGCCAGGCCGACAAGGGCGGCGGGTCGAACCGGGCAGGCCCGGAGCCATCCAGGCTGAAATGGAGGTGACGGGTGGCGGCGCAGTTGGGAATCAGGCCCACGGGGAGGGACGCCGCATGG
>CAZNSV010000559.1:0-2232 GCA_964575775.1 uncultured Desulfovibrionaceae bacterium | reverse complement strand
GCCTTCCGCGCCAGCCACTACTCCAACGCCGGGTTGCACCACAAGAATCGCGGGGTGAACAGCTTCGGCGCCATGGTCGGCGCGTACTACTGAGCATGGCCCGCCGGACGCCCCCCCGCTCCGACGACACGCCCGGCGCTCCGGCAGCCGGGGAGGAGCACCGGACCCGCCCCACGAAGGAGCGCGCGGACCAGCTCATGGTGGAGCAGGGGCTGGCCGAGAGCCGCGAACGGGCCAAGCGCCTGCTCATGGCCGGGCAGGTCTTTCTGCACAAAGAGGGGCGGCGCGAACCCGTGGACAAGCCCGGTCGCCTGCTGCCCCGGGACAGTGTGCTCGAGCTGGCCCAGGCCGAGCGCTTCGTGAGTCGCGGCGGCTACAAGCTGCTCACGGCCCTGGAGAGCCTGGGCATCGACGTGCAAGACAAGGTGGCCCTGGATGCCGGGGCCTCCACCGGCGGCTTCACGGACTGCCTGCTGCAGCACGGCGCTAAACGGGTCTATGCCGTGGACGTGGGCAAGGCCCAGCTGCACGAGAAGCTGCGCGCCGACCCCCGGGTGATCTCCCTGGAAGGCGTGAACCTGCGCCACGCCACGCCCGGGCTCCTGCCCGAGCCCGTGGACTTCCTGGTGGCGGACCTCTCCTTCATCTCCCTGCGTACGGTGCTCCCGGCCCTCTGTGGGCTGCTGGCGCCCGTGGCCGAGGCCGTGCTGCTGGTCAAGCCCCAGTTCGAACTGGGGCCGGGGCAGGCGGTCAAGGGCGTGGTGCGCGACCCCGAGCTGCAGCAGGAGGCCGTGCGCCTGGTGCGCGAGGCGGCCCAGGCCCTGGGCTTTCGGGACTCCGGGGTGGCCCCCTCGGCCATCAAGGGCCCCAAGGGCAATCAGGAGTATCTGTTGCATCTGCTGTGGGGGCGCTGAGCCCCCTGCCACTTTCCTTCCGGCAATAACAAAATAGTAAAAACATGCCGCCACGCTCCTCAGCGCGGAGGCGGTTTAGAGCATTTTTGTCAAACCCCTTGTGCGGCGTTGTTGACAGGCACAGCCCGTTGGTATACCAGGGGTATGCTACGCCGCTCCGGCTGCTGTAACGCCAGGCGCGGTCGCCGCGGGGCGGGACGCCGACGCCCCTCAAACCCCAAACCCGGAGCTCTGCCGCATGACCGCAGACGTTCTCCTTCAGGCCAAGGGCCTCGGCAAGCACTTCGGCGGCGTGCAGGCCGTGACGGACTACTCCCTCTCCCTGCGCAGGGGCGAGATCAAGGGCCTCATTGGGCCCAACGGCGCCGGAAAGACCACGGTCTTCAACCTGCTCTCCGGCGTGCTCAAGCCCAGCAGCGGCAGCATCGCCTTCTGCGGCCGAGACATCACCCGTGCCGCCCCCGAAGGAGTGGCCGCCCTGGGCCTGGCCCGCACCTTTCAGAACATCCGCCTCTTCAACGACCTCACGGTGTTGGAAAACGTCATGGCCGGTTTCCACCGTCGCCGGGGGCACGGGCTCTGGGCCACCCTCCTGCACCTGCCCGGCTACCGTGCCGGGGAGCGTTTCTGCGTTGCCCGCGCCACGGAGATTCTCGAACTGTTCGACCTGGCCAAGGACGCCCACCGCCCCGCCGCCGTGCTGGCCTACGGGGACCAGCGCCGCCTGGAAATCGCCCGGGCCCTGGCCACGGATCCGGCGGTGCTGCTTCTGGACGAACCCGCCGCCGGGCTGAACCCCCAGGAGAGCGAGGCCCTGCTGCAGACCATCACCCTGCTGCGCGAGCGTCTGGGCCTGACCATTCTGTTGGTGGAGCACGACATGAGCGTGGTCATGCGCTGCTGCGAGAGCCTCCAGGTGCTGGTCAACGGCACCATGCTCACCGAGGGCACCCCGCAGGAAGTGCAGCGCGATCCGGAAGTCATCGAGGCCTACCTCGGCAAGCCCCGGCAGAGGAGCGCCCATGCTCACGCTTGAGGACGTGCGGGTCCAGCGCGGGGGCACCCAGGTGCTCAAGGGCGTGAGTCTCAACGTGGGGCACGGCGAGGCCGTGGCCCTCATCGGCGCCAACGGCGCGGGCAAGACCACCACCCTGCGCACGGTGTCCGGGCTCTTCCGCCCCACGGCCGGAAGGATTCTGCTGCGGCCGGAACCCGGGGCCGCGCCGGTGGACATCACCCGTCTGCCCGTGGAGCGCATCGTGGCCCTGGGCGTGTCCCACTGCCCCGAGGGGCGCCAGGTCTTCGCCCAGCTCACGGT
>CAZNSV010000558.1:0-2237 GCA_964575775.1 uncultured Desulfovibrionaceae bacterium | reverse complement strand
CCTGGATGTCGCCCCGCCCCAGGGCGTAGGTGATGGAGGCCAGGTTGTCCACAAAGGCCGGGATGGTTCCGTCGCGCACCGCCCGCAGCCCCTCCTCCACCGTCCCGAAGGTCTTGAATTCGAAGGTGGGGTAGTCCCCGGAGATGTACTGCGCGGTGACGCCGTCCCGGATCACGCCCAGGGTCCGGCCCTCCAGCTCGGACAGATGGGTGATGAAGGCCGCGTCCTCCCGGGTGATGATCACCACGGGAAATTCGAGATACGGGTTGGTATAGAGCAGGGGCGCTTCTTCTTTCGGACTGCGCGCCACGCAGGCCATCAGGTCGAGCTCCTTGCCCCGCACCCGCTCCAGGGCCTCGGCCCAGCTCAGCCCCAGGGTGGGCTCCAGGGTCACGTCCAGAGTCTGCTCCAGGAACTGCACATACTCCGCGGCAATGCCCGCGTAGTTGCCCAGGGGGTCCAGCTGCTCGAAGGGGGGCCAGGTCGGGTCGCCGCCCAGGCGGATGGTCTGGTGCTCAGCGAGCCAGTCCCGCTCCCCCTGGCTCAGGTCCAGCACCACTGCTGCGGCCGTGGGTGGCTTCTGTCCCAGCCACTTGACCTTCAGGGCGGTGAGCTCCTTCTGGCTGATCAGGGACATGCCCTTGGCCAGGATCTGGGCCAGCAGGGCCTGCTCCTTGTTCACGGCCAGGTGCAGGGGGATGCTCTGCTGCGCCATCAGTTCCGGCACCAGGCCGCCTTCCTCCAGATTTGCGACCTGCAGCTGCTCTGTGAGGTGGTTGACCACGGGCACCAGGTCCAGGAGCACGTCGGCCTTGCCCGAGGCTACGGCCTGGATGGCCTCGGTGGTGTTCCGGACCTCCACCAGCTCGATTTCCGGGTGTTTGACGAGCAGCTCATGGAAATAGAAGCCTTTGGGCACGGCAAAGCGTTTGCCGTGGAGGTCCTCGATGCTGTGGATCGGCTGGGCCCCTTTGCGGGTGTAGAGCCTCTGCGCCATGTCCACATAGGGTGGGGTGAAGCGCATGAAGGCGCTGCGTTCGGGGGTGATCGCGAGGTTGAGCAGCACGTCCAGGCGCCCCGCCTTGAGCATCTCCTGGTAATGGTCCCAGGTGCCGCCGCTCACGAACTCCACGTCCAGGCCGATATGGGCGCCCAGCAGCTTGGCGTAGTCGATGGAAAAGCCGCGTGGCATGCCGTCCTGGTTAAAGTTGAAGGGCGCCCAGTCGCTCTCGTTCTGCACGGTGATGCTGCTCTTGCGGGCCAGGTAGTCCAGCTCCTCGGCGTTGAGCAGAGCCGCGAATCCCTGGGGAATGGTCCGGACACCCGAGGCGAGCCAGCGCCTCTGGAGCGCCTCGCGCTCGTTGCTGCCGATGCGGGCCAGTCCGGCGTTGACCTCGGCGATGAGCTCGGTTTGCCCCTTGCTTGCCGCGGCGCAATAGGCCTGGCTGGAAAGAGGGGCGTTGCTGTCGAAGCCGAAGCTGTTGGCCAGGCGGTTCTGATCCAAAAAGTAGAGCAGGGCCACGTCGGTGGAGACAAAGGCCCTGATCTCGCCCCGCAAGGCAGCCAGGAACAGCTCCTCGTTGCCGGGAAATTCGCGGATCAGGTGCTCGGGCACCACGGAACCCACCAGGTCGCGGGTGAAGCCGCCCTGGGCCACGCCCACCACCACGCCTTGCAGGTCTTCCAGCCTGGATGTGGGCTGGAGCGAAGGGTGGGTGAAGATGTAGTAGTTGAGGGTGAAGACCGGTTCCGAGAATTCCAGGAAGGCTTCGCGCTCCGGGGTGCGGAAGAGCCCGGCGTTGAGGTCGGCGCGCCCCTCCCGGACCATGTCCATGGATTCGTTGAAGGTCTCGGTGCGGATGAAGCGCAGGCTGTGGCCGGACTGTTCGGCCCAGCGCCGCCAGATGTCTGGCAGAATCCCGGCGGGGCGGCCCTGGCTGTCCTCGAACTTGAGGGGGGCCACACCAGCGTTGTAGACCACGCTCAGTTCCCGGGCCTGGGCAGCGGCGACCGACACCAGCAGCAGAACCAATGCAAGGATCGATCGCACGCGCCTTCCTCCGGCTGATAGTGCGGCGAGCACCAAATGACGAACATTTTGATGCTCGAAGAGTGTCTGCCGGTCACACGGTAGACATGGGCCGGTCAGCGGTGCCCCGGAAGCTCGGTTACGTACTTTCCTGCTCCATGAGCTGGAGGCAATCGTCTTATCAAACCAAGCAAAGCATATCGACCGG
>CAZNSV010000557.1:0-2240 GCA_964575775.1 uncultured Desulfovibrionaceae bacterium | reverse complement strand
GCCCACAACCGCCGCCGGGTGCGCTCCAGCGTGCGCATGAACCTCAACGACGAGGTCTACGTCAACGGCTTCCGGCTGGACCTGCGCGAGGCCTTCTACCACCTCTCGGCGCGCATGGAGATCCCCCTGCGGCCCGAGATCACGCGCTACGTGATCAGCAACGACATCAAGGCCGACATCTTCGTGCACGACTCCCTGCCCGAGCGTTGGCGGGCGGCGGGGCGCTTCCAGGACGGGCGCCTGCTGCTCGAAAAGGGCACCTGCCCCTATCAGATATACTGCAACGGCAAGGTGGCGCCCTCGGGCCTGGAGCTGGAGCACGGGGACACCCTGTTCCTGCACGACAATTTCGTGGAGCTGGACACCAAGGCCCAGGTCTTCCGCAGCTCGGTCTTCAGCTTCCGCAAGCTGGTGGCCGAGGGCCTGCGCTACACCTTCGACGACGGCAGCCCGGGCCTGGACGACGTCACCTTCGATATCGAGTACGGCGAGCTGGTCTGCATCATGGG
This sequence comes from uncultured Desulfovibrionaceae bacterium, assembly GCA_964575775.1. Taxonomy (GTDB): domain Bacteria; phylum Desulfobacterota; class Desulfovibrionia; order Desulfovibrionales; family Desulfovibrionaceae; genus CAZFCK01. The sequence goes on along the minus strand of CAZNSV010000557.1, from coordinate 1,731 downwards.
CCCCAGCGGCTGCGGCAAGAGCACCCTGCTGGCCATGATCAGCGGGCTCTCCAAGCCCCAGAGCGGGCGTGTCCTGGTGGACCGGCACGACCTGCACAAGGAGTACGAGCAGCTCAAGGACTATTTCGGCTACGTGCCCCAGGACGACATCCTGCTGCCCAACCTCACAGTCTGGGAGAACCTCTACTACCACGCCCGCCTGCGCTTTCCCGAGAAGACCGACGAGGAGATCGGCACGCGTATCGAGCTGGTCCTGGACAAGATCCGGCTCCAAGAAAAGCGCTTCACCCGCGTGGGGCAGCCCACCCAGAAGACCCTGTCCGGCGGGGAGCGCAAACGCCTGAACATCGGCCTGGAACTGCTCTCGGACGCTGAAATCTTTTTTCTCGACGAGCCCACCTCGGGCCTCTCCTCCAAGGATTCCGAGAAGATTCTCGAGCTGCTGACCAACATCGCCTCCAGCGGCAAGATCGTGGTGGCCGTGGTGCATCAGCCCGGGTCCAAGCTCTACAAGATGTTCCACAAGGTCATCATCCTGGATCATGGGGGGCGCATGGCCTACTACGGCACCGCCTACTCCGCCCTGGAATACTTCAAGCGCCACATGGAGGCCACCAAACCCGGCGAGCCCGTGGAGGTGGAGTGCCCCCACTGCAAGACCGTGCAGCCCAACATCCTGCTGGACTCCCTGGAGGACTCGCTGCAGGACGTGGACGGCGCGGTGCTGGGTGAACGCAAATACTCCCCGGAGTACTGGAAGCGCCAGTACCGGCGCAAGGTGGTTTCGTCCTGGTTCAGCAACGTCAAGCTGCCCATGCACGACACCCTGCCCCCGCCGCGCATCATCACCCCCCGGGAGCGCTTCCACCAGTTTCTGACCCTCCTGCGGCGCAACTTCACCAACAAGATGCGCGACCGGGCCAACCTGCTCATCACCTTTCTGGAGGCACCGCTCCTGGGCGCCGGTGTGGGGTTCATCCTCAAGTACACCCCCCACGGGGACTACACCCTCTACACCAACGACCTCTTCCGCACCTTCCTCTTCGTGGCGGTCATCGTGTCCCTGTTCCTGGGCATGACCAACAGCGTGGACGAGATCATCGGCGACACGGCCCTGTTCCTGCGCGAGCGCATGCTCAACATCACGCACCGCAGCTACATGGCCGCCAAGATGGTGGTGCTGGTGCTCTTCGCCGTGCTGCAGAACGTCCTGTTCATCGGCCTGGGCTTTTTCATCCTCCAGGTCCGCGAACTCCATTTCGCCTATCTGCTCTACCTCAGTCTGCTTTCATACGCAGGCATCTCTGCGGGATTGTTCATCTCTTCCATTCCGCGCCTGACCTCCAAGGCCGCGCTCAACGTGGTGCCCCTGGTGCTGATTCCCCAGATCATCCTTGGGGGGGCGCTCATCGAATACGAAAAGATGAACATCAACCTGACCTTTTTCCAGAACAGCCCCATCCCGGAAGTCTGCCAGCTCATGCCCTCGCGCTGGGCCTACGAAGGCCTCCTGGTGCTGCAGGAGGACTGGAACAGCTACGACAGCACCCACCAGCAGCTCCTGGATCAGCTCAAGCGCTTCAAGTACTCCCGCGAGAGCTATATCGAGCTCTACGGGGACGAGGCCTTCGAGCGCCGCGAGCGCGAGCTGTCCCGCGAGTTGGAACGCTTCCGTCAGGAGTACAAGCACGCCTACGGCAACAAGAACATCCACGACGCCATGAGTGTGGG
>CAZNSV010000556.1:0-2242 GCA_964575775.1 uncultured Desulfovibrionaceae bacterium | reverse complement strand
TCAAGGGACTCCTGGTGCTCTGGGAAGGGTCTTTCGGCACGTCCTGGGCCCTGGGCGACGCCCTGCTCAAGGCCGTGCCCATCTTTCTCTGCTCCCTGGGCGTGGCCGTGGCCTTCCGGATGCAGATCTGGAACATCGGCGCGGAGGGGCAGTTCGCCCTGGGCTGCATCGGCGCCACCGCCGTGGTGCTGCACCTGCCCTCCCTGCCGGACTTCGCCGTGCTCCCGGCCATGTTCCTGGCCGCCGGGCTGGCCGGAGCCCTCTGGGCGCTCATCCCGGCCCTGCTGCGCATCTACCTGCAGGTCAGCGAAATCATCTCCACCCTCATGCTCAACTACATCGCCATCCTGCTGCTGGACTACTTGGTCTACGGCTCCTGGAAGGGAGCGGGCACCCACGGCTTCCCCATGACCGACGCCTTCCCCGCCGCGGCGGTGATCGGTACCATTCCCGGCACCCGCCAGCACTGGGGACTGGTCCTGGCCCTGCTGGCCGGGGTGGCCCTCTGGGCCATGCTGCGCTTCACCCGCACCGGGTTCGAGATCAAGGCCGGAGGCGCCGGGGTCCGGGTGGCGGCCTACGCCCGGCTGCCCTACCCCTTCCTGGTGGGGCTGGTGCTGGCCATCAGCGGCCTCTATGCGGGCTGGGCCGGGTGCATCGAGACCTCGGCCGTGGTGCACCGTCTGCAGCCCACGGTCATGGCCGGGTACGGCTACACCGCCATCGTGGTAGCCTGGCTCTCCAGGCTCAATCCCCTGGCCATCGGCATCACCGCGTTCCTCCTGGCCGCCTTCCGCGTGGGCGTGGAGAACCTGCAGCTGGAGTTGCAGGTACCCGCGGCCTTCGGCCCCCTCATGGAAGGCATCATCCTCCTGAGCGTGCTGGCCGGGCAGTTCTTCCACACCTGGCGCTTCGAGCGCGGCCGGAGTGCGGCCAACGAGGTGCCCAGCCCATGAGCCCTGAATTCTTCATCGCCCTGCTGGCCGCCACCGTGCACTCCGGCACCCCGGTGCTCTTCGCCACCCTGGGGGAGATGCTCACCGAAAAAGGGGGCACCCTCAACCTGGGCGTGGAGGGCATCCTGAGCGTCTCGGCCCTGGGCGCCTTCCTGGTGGCCTTCCACACCGGCTCGCCCTGGGGGGCCTTCCTGGCCGGGGGGCTGTGCGGCGTGGCCATGGGCAGCGTGCACGGCCTGGTCACCATCACCTTCCTGGGCAACCAAGTGGTTTCCGGCCTGGCCCTGACCATCGCGGGCCTGGGCCTGACCAGCTACCTGGGCACGCCCTTCATCGGCCGCCTGGCCCCGGGCTTCGACCCCGTGCCCCTGCCCGTCCTGTCCGAGCTGCCGGTGCTGGGGCCCATCCTCTTTTCGCACAACGTGCTGGTCTACCTCTCGTTTCTGGCGCCGGTGCTGGTCTGGTTCCTTCTGCAGCGCACCAGCCTGGGCCTGGCCATCCGCGCCGCGGGCGAGATGCCCAACGCCGCCTTTTCCGCCGGGCTCAACCCCGTGCGTATGCGGCTGCTGGCCCTGCTCCTGGGCAGCTTCCTCATCGGCCTGGGCGGCGCCTACCTCTCCCTGGCCTACACCCACCTCTGGTCCAACGGACTCTCCGGAGGGCGCGGCTGGATCGCCGTGGCCCTGGTGATCTTCGCGGCCTGGCGGCCGAGCCGGGCCGTGCTGGGCGCCTACTTCTTCGGCGGGGTCATGGCCTTTCAGCTGCGGCTCCAGGCCGCGGGCACGCACCTGCCCTCCTCCCTGCTGCTCATGCTGCCCTATGCCCTGACCATTTCCGCCCTGGCCCTCTCCTCGCTCAGGGGCACCGGGTCCAACGCGCCCGAGGCCCTGGGCACCAACATCCAACCGGAAGACTGAGGAACGCCGTGCCCGTCGATCCCCTGCCGCCCAAGAAACCCACGGTCGCCCTGGCCTGCCCCCTGTCGCCGTCGGGCAAGCCCTCCGGTGGGGAGTCCTGCCCGCAGGAACCGCCCGTGGTCCGGCTCAGCGGCGTGACCAAGCGCTTCGGCAGCACCGCGGCCAACGACAACATTTCCCTGGACATCCGCGCCGGGCGCATCCTGGCCCTGCTGGGCGAGAACGGCGCCGGCAAGAGCACCCTCATGTCCATTTTGGCCGGACGCTTCGCTCCCGACGAGGGGCGCATCGAGGTGGACGGCCGCGCCGTGCACTTCCGCTCCTCGTGGGAGGCCATCGCCGCGGGCATCGGCATGGTCTACCAGCACT
>CAZNSV010000555.1:0-2243 GCA_964575775.1 uncultured Desulfovibrionaceae bacterium | reverse complement strand
CGCACAAGGTCTGGGCTGCGCCAGGGCGCGGCCGTGGTCACGGCCAGGGGGCCGCCACCGTCTGACGTAGTTGCAGCCCAAGCCAAGACTCCAGCAATCGCGCTGTCACCGTGGCGGTAGAGTCCGTCCGAGCCCTTGACCCGCGACCCCGACACGCCTGGCACCCCATTGCGCAGCACAATGAGACGGTGATCTGCGATCACGTCCTCTGTGGCGCCCAGCACCAACTCTTGAGCCTCCAATGCCTGTCGGTACTTTGGGAACCACTCGGCATACCAACCGGTTGTAAACATCACACAGTCCACCCGGCGGCTGCCCAACTGCTGCAGGGCTGCTTCGGCGTGGCTCTGACCATTGCCCCGGGCGTCAAATTTGGCATGCTGCAGAAGCGGTAAGACATCCAGCAAATAGGCGGTTATCATGCGCTGCACATCGAAGGGGATATTGCGCAGCTCAACAGCCAACGCCTGACGCCACCGTTGCTTGGACTCGGCCTGCAGCACCCAGACCACGGAGAGGTCGCCAGAGCGTCCGAAGTCCTGTCCGTAGACTGTACGTTGCCCGGCGGGCATGGCCTCGATCACTGGGGCCAACACTGTCCTGATCCAGGCCTGAGCCTCTCTCTTGCGCGTGGTGCTCGTGACAAAGGCGTTGTCTTTGCGCCAAGCAAGCGTCGGCACCCCAGGCACGTGGCTATGTTCCAGCAGCAGTCGCGTGAAAAAGGCCCCGCTGCCGCGCTTTGCAATACAGCCCAATTCCTCGTCCGCGTCCTCGGGGGTCGGATACTTGGTATAGATTTCGGCTCGGTAGTGAAGTTCGGCGGCCCGACTATACTCCAGCCCCCGCACCAGGCAGACCCGTTCGTAAAACCCCTGCCGCAGAGCGTCGTCAAAGGACACCGTATGCAGGCTGTAAGGTAGCTTCGCGGCCTGGATGTCACGCACCAACAGGTTGAAAGGATTGTCCTCGCCATCGTGGGTGGACACGATGTCCAAACGTCCGCCCCACATCAGGAAGGCCAGGGCGCCCTTGATGACCTCTGCCAGATCCTCGTGAAAAGCGGCCTCATCCACCCGTGCATGCCCCTGCCGCGACCGCCAATTGTACGGGCAGCTGCTCAACGCCTCCACCTTCCAGCCCGAGGCGAACTGCACTTTGTATGTCACGATGTCGCGTCGGTCATTGGCAATGACCACCGTCTCCTTGCTGACGTCGATGGCCGAGGCCACCTGCTGGTACGCCCGCGCGAAGAAGGCCACGTCACCGATGAACTCGGCAGCCATAGCCTGGTTGTAGCCCATGTAAAACTGGTCCATGCCCCGTGCCCGGGCCGCGTCCAATGCCGCCTCCGCCGCCAAGGCACCCCAGGAAAAGCCGATGCGACGCCCCTTCTGGCAGACCCGCACCTGAGCCTTGTCCTGATGCCAGGCCGCTTGAAAGGGCAGGAGTACATGCGGCACCTGGTCGGCTCGCAATACGGTGGATGCCCGCCCCTGCTGGATGTCCTGCACCAGTTGCAGGGCCTCATCCTTTTCTGCGGTGGTCATGCTCACGCCGTGGTCTCCACCCCGAGTATCCTGGCGCGGATCAGCGCATATTGCTCATCATCCAAGCCAGCCTGCTTGGCAGCGCTCTCGGCAGCCTGGGCTGCCGCCTCCAGAGCCTCCCGTTTGGCCCGCTCGCGGATCTTGATCTCCATCTCCACGGATATCTTGCTTCCAGCCGCCAGATCCTTGATAGCCTTGGCCAACCGCGCCAAATCAATAGGCTCGACTTCGTCTGTAGACCCCGCGCTTTTCATGGCCACGCGGAACACCACTGACCGCACCAGCTCCACCAGCATGTGACCAGTGTCGCCCTCCGGCAGGTCCCCCAGTTCACGAGCGAACCCGGCCGCGATCTCACGGCTTTCCCGTAAATGCCGCGCCACCTCCTCGAACTCCTGGCTGTAGCGCCCCACGGCCGACCGGCTCACCGCAGCCCCCAGGGTCTGCAGATGCGCCGTGACCTGATCAAGGGTATAGCGTCCGTCCGCCAGCAGCCGGTCCAGTTCCTTGCGCAGGGGCGGCGGCAACCGTCTAATGGAGCTCTTGCGCGCCATGGCGTTATACGCCCTTAGGCCGGGGCCGTTTGATGCCCGGCACCGCGCAGCGCCCCGCGGCCACGTCCTCGCCCCGCCCGGTCAACCGCACCACGGTCACGCTGCCCACCGTTTCGAGCCGCACCAGTCCCAGCTCCGCCAG
>CAZNSV010000554.1:0-2252 GCA_964575775.1 uncultured Desulfovibrionaceae bacterium | reverse complement strand
GGGGCTGGTGCGTGGCGCAGATCAGGCGCACGTCCACGGTGAGGGTCTGCTCGCTGCCCAGGCGCTGGATCTCCTGCTCCTGGATGGCGCGCAGGACCTTGGCCTGGGCGTTGAGGGACAGTTCGCCGATCTCGTCCAGGAACAGGGTGCCCCGGTTGGCCAGTTCGAAGAGCCCCTTCTTGGTCTGCACGGCGCCGGTGAAGGCGCCCTTCTGGTGGCCGAAGAGCTCGCTCTCCACCAGCTCGGAGGGCAGGGCCGCGCAGTTGAGCTTGACCAGGGGCATTTCGCTGCGCGGCGAGGCGGCGTGAATGGCCTCGGCAAAGAGCTCCTTGCCCGTGCCGGATTCCCCGCGCAGGAGCACCGTGGCCCGGCTGGGTCCCACCTGGGCCACCTGGTTCAGCACCAGGCGCATGCTCTTGGAAGCGGCCACGATGCTGGTGGTCTGAAAGCCGCGATCCTCACCGGCCAGGAGCCCCTGGGCCATGAGGTGCTTCTGCCGTGCCATTTCCTCCTGCAGGTAGGCGGCCTGGTTGGCCACCATGCCCGCCACCACCTCCAGGAAGCGGCACTGCGCCTCCAGGGTGTCCAGGGAAGCCACGGGGGCGTCCACGCTCAGGGTACCCAGGATCTCGGGCGCCTCCTGCTCCTTGCCGGAGAGCAGCACCGGCACGCAGATGAAGGCCAGCTCCTGCAGCTCCTGGCGGGTCCGGCCAAAGGCGCGGTTGAGGAAGGCCGGGTGCTCGCTCATGCGCGGCACGATCACGGGCTGGCCCGTGGCGAAGACCTGCCCCGTGATGCCCTGCCCCGGCTCATAGGTGGCCTGGACGTTCTTGGCCGCCCCATGGGTCAGGGAGAGCTTGAGGGTCTTGGTTTCGGGGTCGAAAATGACCAGGTGGGGACGGATGAACCCGTGATTGCGGGACAAGGTGCGCAGGACCGCCTTCAGACTGGGCTGAAAGGGGCGTTGCGGGCCCATCTCGACCACTACCTGACGTAGCGTACCCAAAAAGGGTTCCATGTCGTGGGCCAATGAGCCGTTCATAGCTGCTCCACTGTTTCCGCTGTCGCCAGCGTACAACGAACCGGAATCGAGGTTGAAGGTCAGGCGGCTTTAGAGCATTTTGCCATTGCAAATGGCTAGATGCTCTTATGCATTTTCCTGGAACAATTGAAAATTGTTTCAGGAAGGAGCCTTGTTTCAAGGCGAAAATGCGCTAGCCGCGCCGGGTACGGCGGCGACCCGCGCCGCCCGAACCGCTCGTTCGGGCCGACCCGGGCCGCCGCTACCGAAGCCTAGGCTCGGGCTACCGCTTCGGCGCCGAGCTGCAAGGCCTTGAGGTTCACATCCAGGATGGCGGGCTTCATGCTGCGCCGCATGGTCTCTTCCAGGGCCTGCACACCGAAGGGCAGGGCGCCGCTCTGCAGCAGCGCGGCCAACAGGGCGATGTTGCCGCTCTGCACGGCGCCGCACTCGCGTCCGATGCTGCGGCAGGGCAGGAACAACGCCTGCCCGGCCCAGGCGCGGACGCTCGCTTCGATGCGCTCCAGGGCGGGGTACTCGGCCTTGCCCATGGACACAGCCACGGGCGGAATGGCCTCGGAGCTGGAAACCACCAGCCCGCCCTTGACCAGGTACGGCAGGGCGCGCAGGGTCTCCAGGGGCTCGAAGCCCAGGAGGATGTCCGCCTCGCCCAGGCCGAGCTTGGGGCTCTTCCAGCCGCCCAGCAGGACGGTGGATTCCACCACGCCGCCGCGCTGGGCCATGCCGTGGATCTCGCCCGAGGTCACGTCCAGCCCCTGCTCCATGGCGGTGCGGGCCAGGAGGGTGGTGGCGGTCAGGGTACCCTGGCCGCCCACGCCGGTAAGAAAGATCCGTGCTTTTGCAATGGGGGTCTGCATCAGGCGCTCCTTTTCCGGGCCTTGACGTCCGTGGTGGTCTGCAGACAGAACATGCACCCGGCGCACTGCCCTTCGTCGATCTCGATCTTGCCGTCGGCGCGGAAGTAGGCCGGGCAGGCCAGCTCTTCCACGCAGCGGACCACACCTTCGCCCTGCTGGGCCACATAGGCGGTCTGGCCGGGCTTCTTGCGCAGGGTCCGGCGGGCGAAGAGCACGCAGGGCTCCTCGGCCAGCAGCACCCGCACCCCGGGCGTCTCCTTGAAGCTCTGCAGAATCTTGAGGGTGGCCTTGAGATTGAAGGGGCTGACCCGGGCGAAATGCTCCACCCCGCAGCCGCGCACAATGGCCTCGAT
>CAZNSV010000553.1:0-2265 GCA_964575775.1 uncultured Desulfovibrionaceae bacterium | reverse complement strand
AAAGGTGAGCAGGTCCAGACCCGGCAGTACCCCATCACACCGGGCTTGACCGCGGCAGAGACCATGGCCAGGGGCTGGGATGACGAATAGAGCCTCAAAGATTATCGTGTTATGTGAAGATGCCGCCCTTAGGATGTTTGCCTGGCGCTTCCTTTGTCGTGGCTTTGGCGTCGATCATCGCAACTTGTCCATCGTACCGTTGCCCAAGGCCACCGGTAGCGGAAAGCACCATGTCATGGAAAAGGTTGCCGCCCAGGCCAAAGCCAGGCGATCTCGCCATGCGGCCACCCTGCTGATCGTCATTGTCGACGCGGACAACATGCCGGTGGATGTGGTTTGCAGGCTCCTCGATGCTCGCACCCAAAGAACCACAGCGGACCAGTGCATTGCCTACATCATCCCCAAGTGGAGCATCGAAACCTGGCTGGCCTATCTCGACCGCACTGGCACCGTGGACGAGGCCGACCCGAAGTCGTACAAGGACAGATACGGCAAGCTCGCCGTCAGCAAAGAGGCACACCCGTGGATCGATGCCCTGGCCGAGCGCTGCCACAACCAGATTCCGCTGCAAGCACCCCCGCATTCCTTGGAGCTTGCCTGCGCCGAGTTTTCCAATTTGCGCCCCACCCTGTAGAGGGGCACCCCTGCAGGATTCAACCTTGCCTAAGCAAAGAGACCGCATGTCCACCACCAAGCCTCTTGTCGTTCTCATCGGCCGCCCCAATGTGGGAAAATCCACTCTCTTCAACCGACTCATTCGGGGGCGCCGCGCCCTGACCCACGACCGCCCCGGCGTGACCCGCGACCGCATGTACGGCGTGGTGCGCCGGGCCGGGGTGCGCTTCGACATCGCCGACACCGGCGGCATCGACCTGGACGACGCCGGCCAGGCCCAGAGCGGCGCCCAGGGGCTGCGCGGCTTCGAGCAGGAGGTGCTGGAGCAGGCCCGGGCCGCCATGGACGAGGCCAGGGTCATCGGCCTGGTGGTGGACGGCCGCGAGGGCCTCACCCCCCTGGATGCCCGGCTGGCCCGGTTCGTGCGCCAGAGCAACAAGCCCGTGCTCCTGGTGGTGAACAAGGTGGACGGCGCCGAGCAGGAAGACCTGCTGCTCAGCGAGTTCTACAGCCTGGGGCTGCCCATGCTGGCCGTCTCCGGGGAGCACGGCCACCAGGTGGAGAACCTGGCGGCCCGGATGCACGAGCTGCTGGGCGAGGGCGCTGAAGCCCGCCACGACGAGGAGGACAAGCCCCTGCGCCTGGCCATGCTGGGGCGCCCCAATGCCGGAAAAAGCTCCCTGGTCAATGCCCTGGTGGGCGAGGAGCGCATGATCGTCAGCGAGATCGCGGGCACCACCCGGGACAGCATCGACGTGACCATCGAGATCCCCCTGCCCCGGCAGGCCCCGCTTGCCGATGCAACGGGGGCTCCGGATGCCGAAGGGCACGACGACGATTACGACGACGCGGAATACGACGACGCGGAGTACGACGACGGCGAGCCCTATCCTCCGGCGGATTGGGAGGATGGGGGCTGCGAGGACGAATGCGCCGCCGCCGTGCCCGAGCATGCCAAGGACGCGGAAGACGCCGAAGACGAGGAGCTGGAAGACTCGCCCGAGGACTATTCCGACGCCTTTGCCGAGCCCGAGCTGCAGCCCAGCCTGAGCCTGGACGAGGACGCCCCTGCCATGGACGCGCTGGAGCTGGTGCCCACGCGCTTCACCTTTGTGGACACCGCCGGGGTGCGGCGCCGCACGCGCATCGACGACCCCGTGGAGCGGTTCAGCGTCCAGGCCGCCCTGTCCAGCGTGCGCCGGGCCGACGTGACCTTCTACGTCATCGACGCCCTGGAAGGGGTCACGGCCCAGGACAAGAAGCTCCTGGCCTACCTGGACCGGGAGAAGCTGCCCTTTGTCCTGCTGGTGAACAAGGTGGACCTGGTGGCGCGCAAAGAGCGCCCGGGCATGGAAAAGCGCTTCCGCGAGGAGCTGGCCATCTGCTCCCACGTGCCCGTGGTCTTCGTGTCCGCGCTCAAGGGCACGCGCCTGCGCGAGCTGCTGCCCCTGGCCCGCAGGGTCTGGCAGGAGTGCTGGGTGCGCATCCCCACGGGGCGGCTCAACCGTATGCTTCAGGACGTCCTGAGCACCCACCAGCCCCCCGTTGTCAAGCGCCGCCGGGCCAAGTTCTACTACCTGACCCAGAGCGCCACCCATCCGCCCACCTTCGTGTTCTTCGTCAACGACGCGGAGCGCGTGCTCCCGTCCT
>CAZNSV010000552.1:0-2265 GCA_964575775.1 uncultured Desulfovibrionaceae bacterium | reverse complement strand
GTCCTCGTCGTCGTCATCCTCACGCCGGCGCCGGGGCCTGCCGCCCGTGGCCAGGGGGCTGACCAGCATACCCGCCCCGGCTGCACCCTTGCGCAGTTGCCGGGCGATCCAGTAGTAGACGGTGGAGTGGGCGAAGTGGTCGGGCCCGGCGTTCTCCCAGGTGCGGATCACGTTCCCCATGCGGTCTCGCTTGACGATGTTCACGTCCTGGCCGTCGGCACCCACCACGTAGAGGGTGGACCAGTGACCGACGAGACAGTTTTCCACCGCACCCGGTTTGCCCGTGCCCACGAAAAGCTTGTCCTGTGGGTCGGTGAAGACCTTGATACCGCCATCGGCGAAGGCACTAATCGTCTCGTCGATGATTCGAGTGCGGTGCGCGTTCACGGTGCCGTCCTTGTAGTCCACCTCTGTGGATGCCTGCCGGTCGGCGTTGTAGTCGTAGATGCACCGCAGCACCCGGCCCGGGAACTGCTTCTGCAGTTTCACCTGTTCCTCCGCCGGCGCGTTGTCCACCACGCAGAGGTTGATGCGCTCCCACTTCATGAGCTTGGCGGCCTGGTCCCACTTGCTCTCGTAGCCCGGCTCCCCTGGTCGCCCGGCGTCCTGCAGCACCGCCAGTTTGGTAATGCCGTACTCGTTTCCGATGGTCACATGGAGTGCCCCGCCCGGGTCGATGCCCATGAACCGCTGGCGGGGGTCCAGTTCCCGCAGTTCCTCCTCCGGCGCCCAGGCCTGCCTGAGCAGCGCCGGGTCCACGCTCACGCCTTCACCGACGACCGGGAGGCCAAGGACGAAGTTGTAGAAGTAGTCCAGGGTCTTGCCGCCCGGCCTGCCCGGCTCCGCCTCCAGAATTTCGGCGGCACTCACCCACGGGGCCATGAGCTGGCTGATGGTGTACCCGTGCCATTTCGTGGCTGCAGGGTTCGTGGCGATCCAGCGCCCGGCCCGCCTGTCGTCGTCTGTAATTTCCTCGCCGCACCGCCGGCAGACGTACATGCCCCTCTGCCGGTCGATGTTGGTCCAGAAGGCCTTGCCGTCGAAGGGTTGCTCATCCCCGCAGTTCCGGCAGGTGACGTGCCACTTTCTCTGGTCGCTGATCTGCCACAGGGCGTCCGTGGCCATGTTGGGCCGCCAGGGGTTACTGAACCACCACTGACCCTTGTACTTCGAGTACTGCAGCCTGGATTCGAGGCCCTGGAGCACCGCCTGGTTCGACCGCTCCGATTCGTCGTTGACCAGGAGGTCAGCCGTGACCATGATCTGCTGGCGCTCGCCGAAGGTGCCGCTCCAGAGGGTGAACCCCTGGTCGTAGACCCGCTTCCCCACGGACGAAGCCCCTGTCGGCGTCAGGTAGGGGTTGGCCTTGAGAATGGGTTCCACCTTGGTGGCGGAGAAGACACCCATGAGTTGGTCTGTGGGCAGGGTGTAGACCACACCGTAGCCGACGATTTGCGCCATGAAAGTGGCCTTAAGGATTTGTAGGGTGGAAAGCCCCACCTGGGCGCTCTTGATGCACACCTGGTAGGGGTGCAAATCGCAGAGGATGTCGATCAGGAAGCGGTGGTCTTCCCACTCCAGGGCGCCGCCCTTCTCATTTCGCAGCCCCAGCGCCAGCGCCCACTGCAGAATCCCGTCCGGGTCCTCCACCCACCGCGCCTGCTGCTCCAGTTGTTCCATTTCTCGCATCTCCGCTGGACTCAGCACGGCTTCGCAACTCCTCCAGCCTGCGCTGTACCTCAGAGTAAGGAAGGATCGTCATGGGGATGGGCCCTCCACCCGGGCCGGAGTGCTCGTGCTTCTCCACCAGCAACCCCAGGTGTTGGGCAGCCAGCTTCAAAGCAGCCACCTTGTCGTGCAACTTGATGCGTATCGTTCCGCCGTACTTCGTTTGGCTCTCTGATGCCTCCGCCACGGCGGCCGCCTGCTCCTCGGTCAGGGTGTTAGAGTCCTTCAACTTCACGCCGGACTCGCCCCACTCGAAGATGTTCCTGGGGTCCGCCAGGGCGAGACGCCGGATCTCCTCCAGTACGCGGTCGGCGGTCAGTTCGACGCGCTTGGCCCGCTTCTCCATCTCGACTTGCAGCGCGGCCTGAATTGAAGTTTTTTGAAGCAGTTGATAACCCAGTTGCCCGGCGGTTTTGGGGTTGTAGCCGGCGCGAATTGCGGCCTGTTTCGCCGTCAGGTCCACCAGGTACTCCTGGATGAACCGCTCCTGCTTTGGTGTCAGACCCCGCTTCGCCACGACTACCTCCTCCCCACGTA
>CAZNSV010000551.1:0-2279 GCA_964575775.1 uncultured Desulfovibrionaceae bacterium | reverse complement strand
GATGTAGCGCCGCATGTAGGTGGCGCAGCCCTGGGAGCCGTGCAGGAAGGGGATGCAGCCTTCCACCCCGCGAAAGGCCAGGGCGGCGCCGATGGGCGTGCAGAGCTTGCAGGCGTTGGTCGTGGAAATATAGGGCGAATCTTTCATGGTCGTATCCTCGTGTCTTCGGACCTGGTTCGTGGGTGGCCGCGTACCGTCTCAGGCCTGCTTGCGCCCCGCCCTGCGGGGCACGAAGTTCCAGATCGGGCTCATGGCCGAGGCGTGGACCTCCCGGGCGAAGTTGTACATGCCCTCGAAACCCTCCAGGGCCAGCTTGCGCTCGTGGTTGTGGTCGCAAAAACCCACGCCCAGCTTGAACGCGATGGGGCGCTCCTTCACGCCTCCCACGAAGAGATCCACGTCCTTTTCCTTGATGAAGGCCGAGAGCTCGAGGGGGTTGGAGTCGTCCACGATGATGGTGCCCGGGTCGCAGATCTGCTCCAGCTCGGCGTAGTCCTCTTCCGTGCCGGTCTGTGAACCCACCAGCACCACCTGCATGCCCAGGTGGCGGAAGCTCTTGATCAGGGAGAAGGCCTTGAAGGCCCCACCGACGTAGATGGCCACCCGCTTGCCTTCCAGGTCGCGGCGCAGGTCGGCCAGCTTGGGCATGAGCGCGGCCAGCTCCTCGCGCACCAGCTCGCTGGTGCGCTCCACGATGTGCGGATCACGGTCCGCGAAGTGCTCGGCAATGGTGTAGAGGGAGTCGGCCATGTCCTCGATGCCCAGGTAGGACACCCGGACATGGGGGATGCCGTACTTCTCCTCCATCATCTTGGCCAGGTCCAGGGTGGCGCCGGAGCACTGCACCACGTTGAGGGCCGCGCCGTGGCAGCGGCGGATGTCGTCCACCCGGCCGTCGCCCGTGATGTTGGCCACGGTCTCCACGCCCATGCGGCGGAAGTACTCGCGCACGATCCAGATTTCCCCGGCCAGGTTGAAGTCGCCCAGGATGTTCACGCTGATGGGGGAAATGCCCGTGGTGTCGCCGGTGCCTACCAGCCGGAACATGGCGTTGCAAGCCGCGCGGTAGCCTTCGCGCTTGTTGCCGCGAAAGCCCTCGGACTGCACCGGGATCACCGGCACGCCGGTGTCCTGCTGCACGCGCCGGGCCACCGCCTCCACATCGTCGCCGATGAGCCCCACGATGCAGGTGCAGTAGATGAACGCCGCTTTGGGGGCGTGCCGGGCGATGAGTTCACGCAAGGCTGCCTCCAGCTTGGGCTCGCCGCCGAAGATCACGTCCTTTTCCTGCAGGTCCGTGGAGAAGCTCAGGCGGTGCAGCTCCGGCCCCGAGGACAGGGCGCCGCGAATGTCCCAGGTGTAGGCCGCACAGCCGATGGGGCCGTGCACCAGGTGCAGGGCGTCGGCAATGGGGTAGAGCACCACCCGCGAGCCGCAGAACACGCAGGCCCGCTGGCTTACCGCACCGGCCAGGCTCTCCCGGTTGCAGGCCATTTCGAAGGGCTCGGCGCCCTTCACGTAAATCTGGTCCTTTCTTTCTTCGAATATGGCGTGACTCATGCTCTTGTCCTCGCGCTGCCCCTCGTTCCCTTTCATTACCCAGGTGTGGGGGCGGTTGTGCCGTGTGCGTTCAGGCCCCAAGGAGGGGATCACCCTCCTTGCGCCTTCACTCCAACAAATATTCCGTGGCCGGCTTGCCGGATTCGATGCTGTCCAGAATGGCGTCGATGGCCGCTTCGCTGTCCACGCCCTTGAACCACCAGTTGGCGGGGTAGACCACCATCACCGGCCCGTCCTCACACTGCTTGAGGCAGCCCGTGGCCGAGATCAGCACGTCCAGCCCCCGGTCCAGGACCTCTTCTTCGATGTATTGCAGGAACCCGTCGGTCTGCTTGTGGCAGATACCCTTGGGATCGCCTTTGCTGCGGAAACTCTGACACACCAGGATGTGATGTTCGGGTCTGGCCATGGTACGCGCTCCTTTTCTTCAAGTTTTACTTGCGGTTTTTGCCCCGTTTCCCCCCTCCGTAGAGGGTGTCCACCAGGGATTCGATGTTGCCTTCCACGCGCAGCACCCGCAGCCCCTGCTCCCCGAGCACCCGCTCGGGGTTCTGCCCCGCGCTGGCGGTGAGGATGTAGGCACAGTCCCGTAGCCGATCGGCCAGGGCCAACCAGCGGGCGTCACCCTGCCCCGCCGAGGGAGCCTGGCGAGCCTCCATGAGCGAGACCGGCCCGTGCTGGGCGCCGTAAATCAGAAATTGTTTTGCCTGCCCCAGATG
>CAZNSV010000550.1:0-2285 GCA_964575775.1 uncultured Desulfovibrionaceae bacterium | reverse complement strand
GTTAGAACAAAGGCCGGTTAAGTTCTAAGTATTGAAAAATTACTGTAGATAATCTCCGTCACGCCGAAACCCCGCACCGCCTGGTAGGCCGCCTCCATGTTGCTCTGGTTGTGCGCGCCGGGCAGATACTCGCTGAAGAAGCGGTCCTTGGGCGCGTACCAGACCCGCCTGGCCTGGCCCGGCACCAGCGGCCCCAGCTCCGCCTGTTGCGCCCGGGGCAGAATGGCGTGATCCCCTTCATCCTGCCGCGCGAAGATCCGCAGCTTGGCCTCCAGGTACTCCTGCATGTCGGCGTGATAATCCAGATGATTGGGCGTGAAATTCAGGAGCATGGCCACCCAGGGCTTGAAGTGCACGCAGGTCTGCAGCTGGAAGCTCGAGACCTCCAGCACCAGGATGTCCGCCTGCTCCTCGGACAGCACGTACTCGGCCAGGGGCGCGCCGATGTTGCCCCCCAGAAAGACCTTGCGCCCCACATGTTCCAGCATGGCCGCGGCCAGGGAGGTGGTGGTGGTCTTGCCGCTGGTGCCAGTGATGGCCAGGACCGGCTTGCTCACGCAGCGGCTGGACAGCTCCAACTCGCCCAGCACTTCCACGCCCTCTCCCAGCAAGGGGCGGATGCCCACCACCGGCACCCCGGGGCTCATGACCACCAGGTCCACGCCCGCGAAATGCCCGGCCGTGTGCTCGCCGCCCACCAGGGCGATGCCCGCCGTCTCGGCCTGGGCCAGGAACTCGGGGGCCAGCTTCTCGGGCTGCTTCTCCAGCAGCCGCACCCGGGCACCCAGGGCCGCGCAGAGCAGTGCGGCGGCGCGTCCGGAACGCCCCGCGCCGACCACCGCCGCTGTGCGCCCCTTGAGGGGCTGTGCTGCCAATGTCTGCTTCTTGCCCGCCACGATCAGCTCCTACCGCAACTTCAGGGTTGAGAGGGCCGCCAGGGCCAGAAGAATGGAGAGGATCCAGAACCGGATGATGATCTTGGATTCCGGGATGCCCTTGAGCTCGAAATGGTGGTGGATGGGCGCCATGCGAAAGATGCGCTTGCCGCCGCTGAATTTGAAGTACCCCACCTGCAGGATCACCGAGAGGGTTTCGATGACGAAGAGCCCGCCCACGATGAGCAGCACCAGCTCCTGCTTGGCCAGCACCGCGATGAAGCCCAGCACCCCGCCCAGACTCAGGGAACCCACGTCGCCCATGAAGACCTGAGCCGGATAGGCATTGTACCACAGAAAGCCCAGCCCCGCCCCCACCAGGGCTCCGCAGATCACCGTGACCTCGCCCACTCCAGCCACGGGGGCGATTTGCAGGTAGCGGGCCATGTGCGCGTGCCCGGCCACGTAGATGAACACCGCGAAGCAGGCCCCGGCCACGATGGTGGGACCGATGGCCAGGCCGTCCAGGCCGTCGGTGAGATTCACGCCGTTGGAGGCCCCCACCATCACCAGCATGGCGAAGGGAATGTAGAGCCAGCCCAGATCGGGCTGCACGTCCTTGAAAAAGGGCAGTACCAGGTGGGTGGAATAGGCGGGCTCGCTGATGAGCATGAACATGGCGCCCCCGGCCACCAACAGCTGGCAGAGGAACTTGGTGCGGGCCGAGAACCCCTTGTTCTTCATCTTGCGGATCTTGGAATAGTCGTCGAAAAAGCCTACCACTCCGAAACCGCAGAAGACCATGAGGGTCAGCCAGACGTAGATGTTGGTCAGGTCGGCCCAGAGCAACACGCTGCTCAGCATGCTGGCCGCGATGAGCAGGCCGCCCATGGTGGGCGTCCCGGCCTTCTGATGGTGCGCGGCCACGCCGTCTTCCTGGATGTACTGGCCGAACTTGATCTTGCGCAACCAGGCGATGAACCGGGGGCCGATGATGATGGTGATGATCAGGGCCGTGAGCAGGGCCCAGACCGAGCGGAAGGTGATGTAGCGGAAGACGTTGAAAAATGTGAAATCCGCGCTCAGGGGATAGAGCAGGTGATAGATCATGCGTGCAACTCCTTGCGCAATGCCTCGAAAAACTCTTCCATGTGGGTTGCACGCGAGCCCTTGAACAAGACCACGGCCTGCTTCGGCCCCAGGCTCCGCCACTGTTCCAGAAAATCGTCCGCCTCTTGCGCCGGGACAAAGGTCCCCGCAAAGCCGCCCGCAATCAGGCCGCGCTGCAGGTCAGCCACGTGCCACCCGCGCCAGATCAGGGTCTGGGCGCCGCTCTGCGCCACCTGGCGCCCCAGCTCTTCGTGCCCTTGTTCCGCCAGCGCGCCCAGTTCGCGCATTTCCCCCAGCACC
>CAZNSV010000549.1:0-2288 GCA_964575775.1 uncultured Desulfovibrionaceae bacterium | reverse complement strand
CCGAGGACAACATGAAGCGCCAGGGCATCCGCCTCAACCGCTACGGCGAGGATGCGGTCTACGAATCCGGCCTGCACGTTTACACCGCCGTGAACCTGGAGCATCAGCAGGCCGCGGAGCGCGCCCTGCGCACCGGCCTGGTGGCTGGAGCCAAGCGTCGTGGTTGGCAGGGCCCGGCCCAGACTCTGGAGCCCACGGAGTTCCAGGACTTCCTGGCCTTCTCGGCCCCTCGAACCAGGACCCTGGAGCGCGAGACCTGGGTCCAGGCCCTGGTGCTGGACGTGACCAAGGACGGCGCCCTGGCCATGGTGGGAGAGCGCCCTGCGCTGATCACCAAGGAAAGCATGGGCTGGACCAACCGGGGCGCGCCCGAGCGGGTGGTCTCCCCGGGCGACGTGGTCTGGGCCTCGGTGCTGCAGGATCCCCTGCGGCTGCAAACGCCCCCCGCGGATTCCAGGCTGCAGCTGGCCCTGGAGCAGTGGCCCAAGGTGCAGGGCGCCCTGGTCTCCATGGAGCCCCGCACCGGCAACGTGGTGGCCCTGGTGGGCGGCTTCGACTTCAACACCAGCCACTTCAACCGCGCCACCCAGGCCCGGCGCCAGCCCGGCTCGTCCTTCAAGCCCATCGTTTTTTCCGCGGCCCTGGACTACGGCTACAAGCCCACGTCCATCGTCTACGACTCGCCCATCTCCTTCGGAAGCTGGGCCCCCCGGAACTACGGCAGCAGCTACAGCGGCCCCATGAGCCTGACCACGGCCCTGGCCAAGTCCAAGAACGTGGTCACGGTGCGGTTGGCGGCCCAGATCGGCATCAAGAACGTCATTCAGCGGGCTCGGGATCTGGGGCTGGAGGCCGATTTCCCGCCCTTCCTGCCCATCGCCCTGGGCGCGGAGGCCCTGCGCCCCATCAATCTGTGCCAGGCCTACACCGCCTTTGCCCGCGACGGCTCCTACGTCAAACCGCGTTTCGTGCTCTCCATCAAGAAGGCCTGGGGCGAGGAGATCTTCCGCTCCCAGCCCGATCCCGTGCCGGCCATCAGCCATGCCACGGCCTACAACATCGCCACCATCCTGCAGGAGGCCATCCAGAGCGGCACGGGCGTGCGCGCCAAGGTCCTCAAGCGCCCGGTGGCCGGGAAGACGGGCACCACCAACAACGAGATCGACGCCTGGTTCATCGGCTTCTCGCCCTACCTGCTCTCCGGGGTCTATGTGGGATTCGACCAGTTGACCCCCATGGGGCGCTCCGAGGCCGGTTCCCGGGCCGCACTCCCCATCTGGCTGGACTATCGTTTGGCCGTGGAGCCCAACTACCCGGTGGAAGACTTCCTGCCCCCACCGGAACTCAAGGTGGCCCAGAAGCCCAAGACCTGGCAAGGGGAGCAGTCGGGTGACGGCGGCAGCCAGGGCAACGGTGCCGTCTCCGCTGGACCCGCGGTTCCGGCGGTGCGGGCGGCGACGCCCAGCCGCAGTGCGGCCACCACCGACGAGCTGCTCAAGATGCTCTACTAGGCGCGCTCAGTTGCGTTTGAGGGGCAGGCGGATGCTCACCCGCACCCCGCCTTCCGGCCGATTTTCCACCTGCAGACGCCCCCCCAGGGATTGGACCATGCCGTAGCTGATGGACAGCCCCAGTCCCAGGCTTTCGCCTTCTGCCCGGGTAGAAAAGAAAGGCTCGCAGACCCTGTGCAGAATTTGCGGTGGAATGCCCGCCCCCTGATCCAGAACCTCCAGCAGCAAGGCCCCCTGCTCGCCCCCCGTGGCGCCCGCCCCTTCGGAAGGGGGCAGCTCCGAGGCCCTGAGCAGGAGTTCGCCCCCCTGCTCCGCCATGGCGCGTAGGGCATTGTCGGTGAGATTGTCCAGCACCCGGGCCACGGCGTTCACGGGCAACACCACCCGGGGCAGGAGGGCAAGACAATCCACGCGCAACCGCACCCCCAGGGGCTCCGCCCGCTCCCGGATCCTTTCGGCCGCCTCTTCCAGCAGGTTGCAGATGCTCGTTTCACGATAGAGAGGGGCGGCCTGGGCCCCGAAGTTGAGCAGGCTGCGGGTGAACATCCCCCCGCGCCGGGCCTGGCGCTGGATGGAAGCCAGACTCTGCTGCAGCTGGGTCTTGAAGGCCTCGCCGCACTGCTCTTCGTCCTCGAGCTGCTCCTCGCAGAGCTCCGCCTCCTGGATGATGATGGCCAGGGGGTTGTTGATCTCGTGGGCGATGCTGCGGGCAAAGGCACCGTAGGAGGCCAGCCGCTGGGTGAGGAGCATGCGGCCGGTCTCCTCCCGGCTGCTCTT
>CAZNSV010000548.1:0-2289 GCA_964575775.1 uncultured Desulfovibrionaceae bacterium | reverse complement strand
GGACGCCGCTTCCGGGATTTGATTCCGCACCGTGGTCACCCGCTCACCGGCCTCGAGCAGCATGTACCCCTCCCAGGCAGGGGCCAGGCCGTAAAACCGCGTGCGCCCCTCCTCGGCCGTGAACCACTCGTGGTAATGAGCAAAAAACCACAACCTGGGGGCGTAACGCTCCAGCAGACTGCGGCTGCCCTGAAACCCCGGAACCCCGCAATCCTTGAACCCGGGGCTGCCCGCCACCCCAATACCGCAGGGGCAGTCGTGGCTGGCCACCACGTCCACCGCGTCCGGGGGCAGTTGCAGGCAGCTTTCGATCTCGCGCGGGGTGATGACCGCCCCCAAAGGGGTGTTGACGGAATCCATGTAGGCCGCGCCCCCGAGCATGAGAAAGCGCAACCCCTCGAACTCCCTGGCACTGCAGCGGGGCAGGTGCGTGAAGTGCCGGGAAAAGCGCTGGGCCAGGGCCTCGAGCTTGGGGAACTCCTCGTGGTTGCCGTCGATGAAATGCACGTGGGTGTCCAGCCGTCGGCCATCGCGCTCGAAGTACTGCACCAACTGCTTCTGGTAGAAGCCCAGGTCGCCCAGCTGCAGCACGGCCTCGGGCCAGACCCCGAAACGTGAGACCACGTCCCGGAGCTGCTGGTTGATCACGTCGTACCGGCAATGGACATCACCCAGGAGCAGAAGCATACCTTCCCCGCTGCGTCGCGTGCAGGATCACCTTTGAATCGTGCCAGGCGGACTGAAAACGATTCAGGTATTTTGCAAGCCCCGGACCAAAACAAAAAGAGCTGACATTCCAGACTGGTGATAGGGCACTTCCTCTCCTTCCGTCAATGCCGCGCCCAAGATCGCCTTACGGCAACGCGTCCTGGCTTGTTTCTGGAGCCAAGGGAACGCCGCCCTGGGAGAATAAGCTGTATGTTTACATAGTGATACACCTTGTGGGTCATTTTGCAACAATTTTCATAGCCCATGGGTCAGAATAACGCAAACCAGGCGCCCTCAACGCCGCCCTGGTTCCAAAGCCGAAAACCCGTAGTTTATTATGGAATATTGCGATGATACAGCTTACAAAGACCAGCTTGCAGGCGGTCCGGGCCTGCGGACAGACCATGGCAGGCTGGAATCCGGTTTTACGGACACCAGGGAAAAGCGGCGGCTCAGACCGCCGGAGAGGGGGGAACGTCCGGACTCAGCTGCAGCGGCAGGGCGCCATGTGATCCGGGGGGCCGAAGCCCTGGCCGGGGGCGTACCCCGCCCGCAGACAGGTCTGCAGGTAGCCCTGGGCGCGCAGCACGGCCTGGCGCAGGGGCAGCCCCTGTCCCAGCCCCGTGGCGATGGCGGCCGAGAGGGTACAGCCCGTGCCGTGGGTATGGGGCGTGTCCACCCGGGGCACGGGCAGCGGCTCCGGCGCCTGGCCCGGCAGGCAGAGCCAGTCCGTGACCGTGGCGTCCACCGCGCCCAGGTGCCCCCCTTTGAGCAGCACGGCTCCGGGCCCCATGGCCAGCAGCCGCTCGGCAGCGGCCGGGATCTGCTCCGGGCCCTGGATGCTCAGGCCGGTGAGCAGCTCGGCTTCGGGGATGTTGGGCGTCACCAGCTCGGCCAGGGGCAGCAGCTCGCCCACCAGGGCCTCCACCGCCGTGTGCTCCAGCAGTTGGTGCCCGCTCTGGCTCACGCTCACCGGGTCCACCACCAGGGGGAAGTCCTTGTGGCGCAGCGACTCGCACAGGGCCAGGATGATGCCCGCGGAAAAGAGCATGCCGGTCTTGGCCGCCTGGATGGGGAAGCCCTCGCGCAGGGTCTGGAGCTGCTGCACGGCGAAGGCCGGTTGCGGGGCGTGGATGCCCGTGACCCCCAGCCCGTTCTGGGCCGTCAGGGCCGTGATCACGGTGAGACCATAACCGCCCAGGGCCGCGATGGTCTTGAGGTCGGCCTGGATGCCGGCGCCACCGCCGGAGTCGGACCCGGCCATGGTCAGGATGATTGCGGTCATGACAGCCTCCCGGCCCGGCCCTTGGCGCGCGGGCCCGCGTTGTGGTGCGGCGGTGAGCAGTCCGGAGGCGAGAGTCCGGCAAGCCTCATTGCCCGGCCTCTTCCTCCTGGGTGCAGCGGATGCTCTTCACGTTCAGCCCGGACTGCATCATGACGTAGAGGGCGGCCAGGGTGGGCGGAATGAACGTGGCGATGCGGAACAGCAGGGCCACGGCCAGGGCCTGGGGCTTGTCCACCCCGAACCAGCTCATGGCCAGGACAAAGGCCGCTTCCACCACGCCCAGGGCGCCCGGGGAG
>CAZNSV010000547.1:0-2301 GCA_964575775.1 uncultured Desulfovibrionaceae bacterium | reverse complement strand
GCAAGAGGGGGGGCGCAAAAAAGTCGTCAACCATTCACTTTCCATGTCCGGAGGACACACGCATGACCGGTGTACAACCGCAGCCCACGCCCGCGGGGCCTGAGCTGCCGCAGCCGCAATTCGGCGAAAACCTGCATCCCCTGCTGCGCACCCTGGTGCAGAACATTAAGCCCATCCTCTTCGGCCTGGCCGGTATCCTGGCCGTGGTGGCCATCTACGCCGTGTACGACGCCGTGCAGAACCGGCGGGTGGCCACGGCTCAGGACGCCCTGGGCGAGATCGTGATCACCACCAATGGCGAGGCCAAGATCAAGGCCCTGCAGGACTTCATCGCCCAGGCTCCGGCCAAGGTCCGCCCCGCCGGGCTTTTCGAGCTGGCCGCCACCCAGTTGCAGCTGGGGCAGTTCGAGCAGGCCGCCGCCACCTGGACCAGCTTGGAACCCCTGGCCGACGCGGCCATGCAGCCCGTTGTCCGGCTGGGCAAGGCCCAGGCCCTGAACCAGGCCGGCAAGTACGAAGAGGGGCTGGCCCTGCTCGAGGCCCTCAAGACCCAGGCCCCGGAAGCCTACAAGACCGAGGTTTACATGTACCTGGGCGAAGCCGCCGAGCTGGCCGGGAAGACCGAACAGGCCCTGGCCGCCTATCGCGAGCTGGCCGCCCTGGACAACACCGGGGAGCGGATCAAGGACTATTTGCGTTTCAAGATCAGCCGGCTGGAAAGCAAGGCCGACAACGGCTAGGGGTGCGGCGGTCCGCCCCTCGCGGCGGAGCGCGGCTCCACTCTGACCTCCAACCCGACAAGCGAGCGAGTCAATGGCCAATCCTCTTCTTCAGGCTCCGGCAGGAGAACAACTCCTGCTGCTGGGCAACGAAGCCATCGTGCGCGGCGCCCTGGAAGCGGGCATCCGCTGCGTGACCTGCTACCCGGGCACGCCTTCCTCCGAGGTGCCCGACACCTTTTTCCGGCTCTCCACCGACCCCTCGGCCGAGTACACCTTCGAGTATTCGGCGAACGAGAAGGTGGCCCTGGAAGTTGGGGGTGGCGCGGCCCTGGGCGGCGCCATGACCCTGGTGACCATGAAGCACGTGGGCGTGAACGTGGCCGCGGACCCCCTGCTGACCCTGGTCTATACCGGGGCGCCCGGCGGACTGGTGCTGCTCTCCGCGGACGACCCCCACTCCCACTCCAGCCAGAACGAGCAGGACAACCGCGCCTTCGCGCGTCTGGCCCTCATGCCCTGCCTGGAGCCCGCCACGGCCCAGGAAGCCAAGGACATGACCCGCGACGCCCTGCTCCTGGCCCGGCAGTACGAACAGCCCGTGCTCCTGCGCACCACCACCCGCGTGAACCATGTGCGGGGGCCCGTGGTCTGCGGCGAGCGCGCACCGCTGTCCGAGATCAAGCCCTTTGTCAAGAATCCTCGCCGCTTCGTCCCGGTTCCGGCCAATGCCCGGGCCCTGCGCCTGCAGCTTCTCGACCGCATGGAGGCCCTGCGCGAGGAGGCGGAAAAGTCCCCCTGGAACAAGGTTTCCGGGCAGGGGCGCGTGGGCGTGGTGGCCTCGAGCATCTGCCGCTCCTACCTGCACGACGCCGTGCTGGCCCACAACTGGGGCGACCGGCTGCGTGTCTTCGACCTGGGCTTCAGCTACCCACTGCCGGAAAAATCCCTGCTGGCCTTCATGCAGGACCTGGACGCGGTGCTGGTCCTGGAAGAGCTCGAACCCATCGTGGAGACCGAGCTGCGCGCCCTGGCCCAGCGGGCGGGGCTCACGCTGACCATCCTCGGCAAGCTGGGCCGTGGCAAGGGTGGGGGCACCCCCCGTCTGGACGCCACACTGGCCCCGCATCTGCCCATGAACGGCGAATTCTCCGTGGGCGGAGTCACCGGTGCCCTGCGCGTGTTGCTGGACGAGGCGGCACCCCAGGTGGAGCTCTGCCCGCCTGCCGCCGACCTGCCCATGCGCCCACCGAACCTGTGCGCTGGTTGCTCCCACCGGGCGCTGTACTACGCCGTGCGCCAGACCTTCGGCGACGAGGCCGTCTACTCCTCGGACATCGGCTGTTACACCCTGGGTATCCTGCCGCCGCTCTCCGCCGCGGACTTCCTGCTCTGCATGGGGTCCTCGGTCTCTTCCGGATGCGGCTTTTCCAAGGTCTCGGGCCGGACGGTGGTGGGCTTCATCGGCGATTCCACCTTCTTCCATTCCGGCATCACGGGCCTGGTGAACGCGGTGTTCAACCAGCATGACCTGCTGGTGGTGATCCTGGACAACAAGACCACGGCCATGACCGGGCATCAG
>CAZNSV010000546.1:0-2322 GCA_964575775.1 uncultured Desulfovibrionaceae bacterium | reverse complement strand
ATCGCCGACGCCGCCATCGTGGAGGCCGCCGTGCTCTCCCACCGCTACATCTCCGACCGCCAGCTGCCGGACAAGGCCATCGACCTCATCGACGAGGCCGGAGCCATGATCCGCACCGAGATCGACTCCCTGCCCACGGAGCTGGACGAGATCAACCGCAAGATCATGCAGCTGGAGATCGAGCGTGAGGCCCTGCGCCGCGAGACCGACGCCTCCTCCCGCGAGCGTCTGGACAAGCTCGAGCAGGAGCTGGCCAACCTCAAGGAGGAGCAGGGCGAGCTCAACGCCCAGTGGGAAAAGGAAAAGGGCTCCATCGACGCCGAGCGCGGCCTCAAGGAGGAGATCGAACTCACCAAGCACCAGATCGAGGAGGCGGAGCGGGCCTACGACCTCAACCGCGCGGCCGAGCTGCGCTACTCCAAGCTGCACGACCTGGAAAAGCGCCTGGCCGTGTTCAGCGAGGGCGGCGACGTCAAGCGCATGCTGCGCGAGGAGGTCACCCCGGACGACGTGGCCGAGATCATCGCCCGCTGGACCGGCATCCCTGTCTCGCGGCTCCTGGAAGGGGAGCGCGAGAAGCTGCTGCGCCTGCCCGAAGAGTTGCACCAACGCGTGGTGGGGCAGGAGCAGGCCGTGAACGCCGTGTCCGACGCTGTGCTGCGCGCCAGGGCCGGGTTGAAGAATCCGGCGCGCCCCATCGGGAGCTTCATCTTCCTGGGACCCACGGGGGTGGGCAAGACCGAGCTGTGCAAGACCCTGGCCCGGGCGCTCTTCGACATCGAGGACAACATGGTGCGCCTGGACATGAGCGAATACATGGAGAAGCACACCGTGGCGCGGCTCATCGGCGCGCCTCCGGGCTACATCGGCTACGACGAAGGGGGGCAGCTCACCGAGGCCGTGCGCCGCAAGCCCTACAGCGTGGTGCTCTTCGACGAGATCGAGAAGGCGCACCCGGACGTGTTCAACGCGCTGCTGCAGATCCTGGACGACGGGCGGCTCACGTACAGCCACGGCCGCACCGTGGACTTCAAGAACACCATCATCATCATGACGTCGAACATCGGCGCGCACCTGATGCTGGAGGGCATCACGCCCCTGGGCGAGTTCAAGCCCCGGGTGCATGACGCTGTCATGGGTGAGCTGCGCAAGCACTTTCGTCCCGAGTTCTTGAACCGGGTGGACGAGGTGGTGCTCTTCAAGCCGCTGATGCTGGAGCAGATCAAGGAGATCATCGAGCTGCAGCTGCAGGGGCTGCGGCAGCGGCTCGAGGAGCGCAAGATCACGGTGCGCCTGAGCGACACGGCCAAGGACTTCATCGCGGACGCGGCCTACGACCCGGTCTACGGCGCGCGCCCCATCCTGCGCTACCTGCAACACCATGTGGAAACGCCCCTGGCCAAGGAGCTGATCCGCGGCACCCTGCACGACGGGCAGGACGTGCTGCTGGACGTGGACAACGGGGGTCTGGTGTTTCGGAGTTGAGGCCTTCGGCAACCGGAAGCCAGTGGAACGGGGCCGGTTTTCCCTCGGGGAAACCGGCCTTGCGCCGTTTCAGGCGCCGCAATACGCGGTCAGAACTTCCGGTCCAGGGCCAGGTGCGAGAAGTAGCCCAGCACGGCAGCGGCCAGGAAAGGGACCAGGCTCTGCCAGGTGGCCTGGAACAGGCCGTAGGGCACGGCCAGCACCACCATGGGCACGGCCAGCATGGCCCACCAGGTGTGGGTCCAGCCGCGATGGTTGCCCAGGGCCGGGAGCATGGCCACCAGGCCCACCAGGGCCGCCCACTGGTATTCCCGGTTCACGATGAGCACCACGTCCAGCCCGGCCAGCAGGATGTAGAAGATGCCGCGCCCCTTGGAACTGGTGTCGATGTCCGGAAAGAGCGAGGCCAGCAGGCAGGTGGCCAGGAGGGCCGCGGCCAGCATGGGCGAGGGCTGGAAGTATTGGAAGTGGTGCAGGGCGAAGAGGGTGCCGCCGCCGAGCACTGCGGCGCCGGTGAGGTGGACTTTGTAGCCGGGCATGGTCTGGGCCTGGTTTGGGGGTGAAAACGGGAAGGGGCGGCCCCTGTGCGGACCGCCCCTCGCCTGGTGCTAGAACATGTCCTTTTCGGATTCCTTGATGGTGTCTTCGATGACCTGCTGCAGCTCCTTGGGCAGGCCCATGATGTCCACGTTGAGGAAGCCGCGCACGATGGCGGAGGTGGCTTCCTCCTCGTCCAGGCCCCGGGCCATGAGGTACTCGATCTCTTCCTGGGCGATCTTGCCCACGGCGGCCTCGTTGGAGAGCTCCACGCCGTCCTTGGTGCCTTCCAGCTCGGGA
>CAZNSV010000545.1:0-2331 GCA_964575775.1 uncultured Desulfovibrionaceae bacterium | reverse complement strand
GACCGCGGCGGCCATGGCCGGGGAAAACTCCTTGGAACCGAGACCGTAGCGCCCCCCAAGGACTTTCAGGTTGCGACCGGACTGCAGCACGGCCTGGCAGACGTCGAGGTACAGGGGGTCGCCGGGCGCGCCGGGTTCCTTGGTGCGGTCCAGCACGGTGCAGATCTTGGCGGACACGGGCAGGGCGGCCAACAGGTCCTCATTGGAGAAGGGGCGATAGAGCCGCACCTTGACCAGGCCGATCTTCTCGCCCTGAGCGGCGAGGTGGGTGATCACTTCCTCAATGGTTTCGCAACCGGAACCCATGGCCACGATGACACGGTCCGCGTTGGGGTCGCCCACGTAGTCGAAGAGCTTGTAGCTGCGGCCGGTGACCTTGGCCACGGTGGCCAGGCTCTGCTTCACGATGCCGGGCACCTTGTCGTAGTAGGGCTGCGCGGCTTCGCGCCCCTGGAAGTAGATGTCCGGATTCTGGGCCGTGCCGCGCACGTCGGGGTGCTCGGGGTTCATGGCCCGGGCGCGGAAGGCCGCGATTTTGTCCCTGTTGAGCAGGGGGGCCATTTCCTCGTAGTCCAGGACCTCGACCTTCTGGATTTCGTGGGAGGTGCGGAACCCGTCGAAGAAGTGGAGGAAGGGGACACTGGACTCCACGGCGCTGATGTGAGCGGCCAGGGCCATGTCGTGGGCTTCCTGCACGGAGTTGGAAGCCAGGAGGGCGAAACCGGTCTGGCGGCAGGCGTAGATGTCGGCATGGTCGCCGAAAATGGACAGGGCATGGGCGGCCAGGGCGCGGGCCGAGACGTGGAAGACGCCGGGCAGCAGCTCGCCGGACATCTTGTACATGTTGGGGATCATGAGCAGCAGGCCCTGGGAGGCGGTGAAGGTGCTGGTGAGGGCACCCCCGGCCAGGGAGCCGTGCACGGCGCCGGCAGCCCCGGCCTCGGACTGCATCTGCCGGACCTGCAGCAGCTGCCCGAAGATGTTCTTGCGGCCTTGCGCGGCCCACTCGTCGGCCAGCTCGGCCATGGTGGAGGAAGGCGTGATGGGATAGATGGCCGCAGCATCGCTCAGGGCGTAGGCGACGTAGGCGGCTGCGGTGTTGCCGTCAATGGTCATTTTCTTTGCCATGCAGACTCTCCTTTTCCAAGTCAGAACCAAAGCGACTCAGGCTTGCTTGAGGGTGGAAGGGGCGAGGACCTTCGGGAACAGGCATCATCCGGCGCGAAACACGTTCCGCGCTCGCGGCATCCGCCGCATGACCCCGTCCGCGCCGGGCGGTCACGGGGCGGTCTCGGAACCGGGAACCGCACCGGGTGCACACGGTGGGCTCTCCATCAAAAAACTGGGCACAGTGGCCTGCGCGCGCTGCAGGTCTGCGGATGCCCCTCCCCGGATACACAATGCGTGCCGAAATAGCAGCTCGGCGCGATTTCGGCCCCGGCTCTCGGGTTGTGGTCCTCCGGCTGGGCCGGGTGCTTGCCGGAACCGGGTTCGGTCGTGCGGGATCGCGGACCGAGCACCGGCGGGGATGAGGATCGTCCGCTCACATTGTCCGAAATGCGGTACCTTGTCCAGTCCTTTGTGGTCACTTTTTTAACGTTGCGCCTCTGTTGTTGTCACCGGCTTTGTGCAAAAAAGAACATGCCGCGCGGGGCTCGGTGTTGCATCGTCTCAGTTCCTGGTCGCAAATACAGTTCATGAACAGTATTGTCAGGCACAAGCGCCGCTCATTTGCTGTAACCATACCTGCAACTAAGGAGTTGGAGAAGAAGTACGGTCTGCAACTTCAGTGGCGATTCATTTCCGAGGCCTGTCCTGGGCCCCGCCTGCCCCCAGTGCAGCGTGTGCATTGACTGCGGCTGTAGCTGCCGCGCGCTGCCAAAGGCCCCTGCTGCGCCTTTGGCGCGGCAAGGCAAAGGTTGAGAAACACGCGTCCGGAATACCGGACAAAACCAGGACCACGCTGGTTCCTTGGGCGCGGCCCCGTCCGTTATTCCGGACAGGGGCGTGAAGACCCACTGGCCTGCCACTGCGACTTGCAATTATTGCCCCGGTATGTTTGAACGAATGCTGGGTGCGTAGTTTGGCACGGAACGTGCCCTGGAGGCTGCAGGCAGCCCGGCCAAGGCGGCGCCACGCCGCAATCAACCCTTCGTCCCGCGAGGCAGAGCATGTCCAAGAATCTCTACATCACCGCCACCGAAGCCAAGAGCGGCAAGTCCGCCGTCGCCCTGTGCGTCATGCGGCTCCTGCTGACGGGCATCCAGAACGTGGCCTTTTTCCGCCCCATCATCAATGACCACGAACCCGGGGTCCTGGATCACGACGTCA
>CAZNSV010000544.1:0-2346 GCA_964575775.1 uncultured Desulfovibrionaceae bacterium | reverse complement strand
CGAGGACAAGGCTGATGTATTGATCATGGCTCTGGCAATGGGCAAGGGGTAGCGGCGAAAACTATACCTCCGACCTTATGCACGAGCCTAGCACGGCGCAGCCTCAAAAGCAATTGGAAGGCAGGCGCGGATCGAGTCCCATCTCTTGCAGCAGGCGGGCGCAGCGCTCCAGGTCGGAGCCCCGGCCGTCGCCGGTGTCGGACACGGTGTCGCGAGGGCTGGAGCCCACCTCGGGGAAGAAGAGGTTGGCCCCTGCCAGGAGCGAGGCGCTGTGCGGCTCATGGGTGCAGTGGGCCTGGGGCGTGTCGCCCATGACCAGGCGGCTCACGGCCACCATGCGGGCCATTTCCCGCTCGGTGATCATGCCGAGGCGGGCCATGGGCGAGCCGGGGAAGTTGATGCGCCGCATGACGCCGGAGTAGGTGGCGCCCAGGTCCCGGGCCAGGAGCATGAGCCCGGCGATCTCTTCGTGGCTGTGCTCAGGGCCCACGGGCTCCACGCAGTTCATCCACCTGAGCCCCATGTCCTTGAACACGCGGATGGTGCGGATGCGGACCTCGGGGTTGAAGGGGGTATCGCGCCCCTCTCCCAGGCGCACGGAGTGGTAGCAGCCCTTGAACCCGGCCGCCAGCAGGGCCTCGCCTTCCTTGTGGGTGATGTCGCGGGTGTTGGCCACCAGGGGGGTGTCCACGGTGGCGCCGAGCAGGCGCCCCACTTCGAGCAGCCGCTCGAAGGAATAGAACCCGGTGGTCATGAGGTTGAGGGCGTCGGCGCCCTGAGCCTGGGCCTCGAGCGCCCAGGCCTGGAGCTGTTCGAAGGGGAATTCCACCTTTTCGGGAAAGGCTCCGGCCTGCTCCGTGAGGGAGCAGAAGCTGCAGTTGAAACGGCACTGCTCCACATTGAGGCCGATGTGGAAATGCCGCTCCCCTTTGGGGCCGAAATCCCGGCGGGACAGGTGGTCGGCGGTCTGCATGAGGGCGTAGACCTCGGGGGAATGCAGGTCCAGGCGCAGGAGGGCCGTCACGTCGTCCTGCTGCAGGCGGGCATTGTCGGAGGCCTTGCGCAGGATTTCGTTCACTTGGGGGGCGATCTTCCAGGACATGATCAACCTTGGACGCGCTTGCGGTCCGGTGCGACGCACTGCCGCGTGGACCTTGAACCCGGGAAGTGTAGCGCAAAGTGCTCAGAACATACAAGCGCTCACGAGTTCCAGTGACGCTACAGTGGGTTACACCCATATCCGGGCGGAAGCAGCGCCACGCAAGGCCCGGCGTGACCGAGCGTGGTACCGCTTCTGCAATTCCCAGTAGATGAATGGGAATTTGCCAGTGCCTGGCCTTGTAACCTGTTGAGTAGGAATTTTCAGCCCTTCATTTGGCTTTCTCGTGTGCGGGAAGCCTGACGTACAATCACTGCATGAGAAATTGCCACCAGCGAATTGCAGAGAGAAATGGGAGGATAATGCAGAGCGGGAACTTTGTGTGAAAAACATCACTAACCGGTTGAGTAGGAATATCGCCCAAGTGTTGCACTTTTTCCGTGGGCGGTCTAAGGTACGTCAGTCTCAGAAGAAAGTCTTTGCAATGGCGCTTAATGATCCAAAGGGCAAGGAGGCGAATGATGCGTCCTGGATCGGACTGGGATTGGAATCCTGGAAAAAGAGAGATTCTGGACACGGCCGCTGCCGCCGCCGAATATGATTGGGTGGAGGAATACCATGCCAGTCCCGACGGCGAGAAGTTGGCTGCCGTGGCCAAGGTGCCCAACGAGGACGAAGCCGAATTCACCGTGTTGGTGAACGGCGAAGCCTGGGAAAGCACCTTCGAGAAGGCCTGGTACCCTCGTTTCAGCCCGGACGGCCGCATGACGGTCATCGCGGCGACCATGGGCGAGTGGACCCTTGCGGTGGACGGAGAACCTCTAGAGGAGAATTACGGGTACCTGTGGGGCACGCAGTTCAGCGAAGACGGCTCCGTCATCGCCTGCAACGTCCAGCGGGACGGCGAGTACGGCATGCTGGTGAACGGCGCGGTCTGGGAAACCATGTACGAAAACGCCAACAACTTCATCCTGGCCAGGGACGGCTCGGCCACCGCGGCTGTTGTGCAGACCAGAAACATTCCCCAGGCCGACATCTTCACCTTCCAGGAAGGCTGCTTCAGCGTGGCCAAGGACGGTGAAGCCTGGGACCGCAACTTCGTCAACTGCTGGACCCCGGTCTTCGACGCCAAGGCCCAGCGGGTGGCGACCCAGGTGCGCACCACCCTCTACGATTACACCATCGCGGTGGACGGCGCCCCTTGGGCCAGCCTCTATCAGATGGTCTGGGAACCCCGCTTCAACCCG
>CAZNSV010000543.1:0-2353 GCA_964575775.1 uncultured Desulfovibrionaceae bacterium | reverse complement strand
CGGCGCGTCAGCGCCACCCTGCTGCAACCCGGCGAGCCCGTGCCCCTGCCGGAACCGGCGCCCGTGGCCCAGGTCAAGGAGCGCCTGCCCCAGACCCCGCTCGTGGTGCAGGGGCCTCCCCTGGATCCGGCCAAGGACTACAGCGTGGAAGTGAGCATCGCCGAGCGGGTGCTGCGGCTCTACGAACACCAGGCCGACGGGGGGCGGACCCTGGTCCGGACCTATCCCGTGGCCGTGCCCCGCGTGGCCGCCACCGGCCCTTCCGGCGAAGGTTACGTCACGCGCATCGACCTCAACCCCTGGTGGGTGCCCACGGAAAACCTCAAGAAGGCGGCCCTGCGCAAGGGCAAGCGCCTGCCCAACGCCGTGCGCCCCGGCAGCAAGGCCAACCCCATGGGTAAGTTCAAGATCCACATCTCCCATGGCGACGCCCTGCGCATCCACGGCACCAACCAGCCCTCGCTCATCGGGGACAGCGTGTCCGCGGGCTGTATCCGCATGCACAACGACCAGGGCCTGGAAATGGCCCGGGTGCTCAAGGAAGGGGCGTCGGTGCTGGTCTTGAACTGACGGGGGCGGACGCGCTCAACGAAGGACAAAGCTGGAGGCGAGCCCGGCGCAGTGGAGCTCGTCCCCTGTCCTGGGGTCGTATTCCAGACGCTTGCGCAGGCAGAGCACGGCGTCGTCGCGGAAGATCACCCAGTTGCGGCCGTAGCGGTAGCCCAGATAGCGGGGCGAGGCAGCACTCTTGGTGCCCTGAGGGGGGCCGAGCAGGCGTTCCACGTCGGCGCGACTCTGCCCCTTGGCCAACAAGGCGGCACTGCGGCGGGTATTCTCCTCTTCCGAGAGCAGCGGCGCCAAGGGGGCAGGGGGCGGTACGGTCATGGAGCGGGGTGCGGCCGCAGGCGCCACGGCGGGGGACTCTGCCCCAGCGGCGTCCGGTTCGAGGGCTGCCGGTGCGGCGTCGAGGTCCGCCTCCAACCGTGCCAGACGGCGCTCCAGCATGGCCTCCAGCTGCGTGCGTACCTGGGCCAGGTCGGCCTCGGCGCTCACGGTGAGGGTCAGGACCTGGGCCCCGTCCCGCACCGCGAAGACCTCGTCCTCCACCCGGATGCGCAGCACGGCCAGGGAAAAGGACTGCACCTCGTCCTCGGCCAGCTGAAAAAGCTCGGTGCGGCTGCGGATGTCCACCAGGACCCCGGCTTCCTCGGCCAGGCGGCGCTTGGCCTCTGCCAGACATTTGACGCGGGCCTCGTTGCGCGATTCGCTGTCCCCCAGGTGGTAGCTGTGGGTCACGCGGAAGCGTTCGGTGGCGGCGGCGGCGGGCTGCGCCAAGCACGGCAGCAGCGCGGCCACGACCAGGACGAGCAACAGGAAGCGGGGCATGGCAGGGTCCTCCGCCCCTTGAGAAGCAGAATCCATGCCAGGGGGCGGTTCAGAGCACGAACTCCTGGTCCTGACGCACGGCAAAGACCTCGAGGTCGCTGTGGGCGGCGGCCAGGATCCGGCGGCAGCCCTCCACCATGGCGTCCACCTGGGCGTCGGTACGGTCCTGGTTGTGGTGGAAGAGTCCGAAGGCGCGCACCCCGGCGTCCAGGGCCAGGCGCAGGGCGTCGCGGTAAGTGGAGTGCCCCCAGCCCTTGGTCCTGGGGTAGTCCTCGTCGCAGTATTCGGCGTCGTGGAGCAGCAGGTCGGCGCCGCTGCAGAAATTCACGTACTCCTGGTAGCTGCGGGCGCCGCGATGGGCAAAGCCCAGCTCGTTGTCCGTGAGAAACACGAAGCTCTTGCCCTGCTCCACGAACTTGTAGCCCAGCCCCAGGTTGGGGTGGCTCAGGGGGATGGAGTGCACCTCCACCCCGGCGATGTTCTGGCGCGAGCGGCCGGGGCAGGCGGGGTGGTAGTCGATGGCGGCCAGGAGCCGGGCATAGGGCACGGGAAAATAGGGCGCGGCCATGGTCTTGGCCAGCAGGGTCTCCATGTTGCCCTGCTCCATGGGGCAGCCGTGCACCGTGATCCGGGCCTCGGGGTGGTGGATCAGCTTGAAGAAGGGAAAGCCCAGGATGTGGTCCCAGTGGGCGTGGGTGAAGAGCATGGTGCAGGCCAGGCGCCCCTCCTTGAGCAGGGCGTTGCCCAGGCGGCGGATGCCGGTACCGGCGTCCAGCACCAGGATGGCGTCCCCGGCGGTGCGGATTTCCAGGCAGGTGGTGTCGCCACCGTATGTTGCGTAGGCGGGGCCGGAAACCGCGATGGAACCCCGTGCCCCCCAGCAGCGTATGCGCATGGCAGCCTCGTGTGCTAGCGGCAGCTATAGCGTGAAAAGCAGTCCGTTGTCAGGGGCTGTGCGCGTTCAAAC
>CAZNSV010000542.1:0-2354 GCA_964575775.1 uncultured Desulfovibrionaceae bacterium | reverse complement strand
GGTGCGCGAGGTGCTGCCGCCGGTGCTCATGTCCACCCTGGCCATCATCGTGTCCTTCACGCCCATGTTCTTCATCACGGGGATGATGGGGCCCTACATGGCGCCCATGGCCGCCAACGTGCCCCTCACGGTGACCTTTTCCACGGTCTGCGCCCTGACCCTGGTGCCCTGGCTGAGCTACAAGCTCCTGGCCCGCCAAGCCCCGGGCGCGGGCGGGAGTGTGGACCTGGAGCCCCGGGACGTGACCCCGGCCTGGGTGCGGCAAGGCTACGCGGCCCTGATCCGCCCCTTCCTGGGGTCCAGGACCCTGCGCTGGGTGCTCGCGGGGTGGGTGCTGCTCCTGCTGCTGGCGGCCTGCTCCCTGGCCTTGCTGCGGCTCGTGCCCCTGAAGATGCTGCCCTTCGACAACAAGAACGAGTTCCAGATCGTGCTGGACCTGCCCGAGGGCAGCAGCCTGGAGGCCACGGACCGGGCCGTGCGGGCCTACGAGGACTACCTGCGCGGCGTGCCCGAGGTCACCGACTACGTGACTTTTGCCGGCACGGCCTCGCCCATGGATTTCAACGGCCTGGTCCGGCACTACTACCTGCGCGGCGGTTCGCATCAGGCCGACATCCGGGTGAACCTGGCGGACAAGACCCGGCGCGAGCAGCAGAGCCATGCCGTGATCCTGCGCCTGCGCCCCGACCTGGAGCGCATCGCCGCGGCCTACGGCGCCCGCCTGAAGATCGTGGAGGTGCCCCCGGGCCCGCCGGTGATCAGCACCGTCACCACCGAGCTCTACGGCACGCCGGAGCGCAGCTACGAGCAGCTCATTGCGGGGGCGCGTCACATTCAGGAACTCATGCGCCAGGAGCCGGGCATGGTGGACATCGACGCCGGGTACGCCCTGCCCTCGGAGCGCATCAACTTCGTGCCGGACAAGGAAAAGGCGGCCCTGCACGGCGTGAGCACCGCGGAGCTGACACGCACCCTGGAGCTGGCCGTGGGGGGGCTGTCGCCGGCCAAGCTCCACCTGCCCCACGAGCGCCAGCCCCTGCACGTGCGCCTGATTCTGCCTCGCGAGCGGCGCCTCGGCGTGGTGGACCTGGCCGAGATCCCCGTCAAGAGCGCGGACGGCAGCCTCATCGCCCTGGGCGAGCTGGGCAGCTTCACCGTGGAGCCCGAGGATCAGCCCATCTATCACAAGAACCTGCGCCCGGTGGTCTACGTTTTTGCGGAAATGGCCGGGCGCGCGCCCGGGGAGGCCGTGCTGGACCTCCAAGCCGCCCTGCGCACGGACCCGCTGCCCCCGGGCCTCACGGCCGAGTGGGCCGGGGAAGGGGAGTGGAAGATCACCGTGGACGTGTTCCGGGACCTGGGGCTGGCTTTCGGCGCGGCCATGCTGGGCATCTACCTGCTGCTGGTGCTGCAGACCGACTCCTTCCGGCTGCCGCTCCTGATCATGACCGCCATTCCCCTCACGCTGCTGGGCATCATGCCGGGCTTCTGGCTGCTGAACCTGCTCTTCAGCCGCCCGGTGGGGAATTTCGCGGACCCGGTGTTCTTCACGGCCACCAGCATGATCGGCATGATCGCCCTGGGCGGTATCGTGATCCGCAACTCCCTGGTGCTCATCGAGTTCGTTCAGGATTCCCTGCGTCAGGGGCTGCCCCTGGAGGAATCCATCGTGCAGAGCGGCGCGGTGCGGCTGCGGCCCATCGTGCTCACGGCCCTGACCACGGCCCTGGGGGCCTGGCCCATCACCCTGGACCCCATCTTTTCGGGGCTGGCCTGGGCGCTGATCTTCGGGCTCGTGGCCTCAACGGTCTTCACCCTGGTCATCGTGCCCGTGGCCTACTACGTGCTCCTGCGCCGTGGTGGGCCCACGGCCACGAGCTGAGCGGGACGCGCACCCGGAGGAACCATGCCCGCCTATCTCGAACGCATCGCCAGGGGCGAGCTTGGTGCCCGCATTGCCGCGGCCCTGGCGCTCATGGAGCACTGCACCCTCTGCCCCCGCGAGTGTGGGGTGAACCGCCTGCAGGGTGAGCTGGGAGTCTGCCAGACAGGGCGCCTGGCCCGGGTGGCGAGCTTTCATCCGCATTTCGGGGAGGAAGCGCCCCTGGTGGGGGAGGGCGGCTCGGGCACCATCTTCTTCGCGGGCTGCTCCCTGGGCTGCGTGTTCTGCCAGAACTGGGACATCAGCCACGAGGTGGCGGACAGCCCCGAGGTGAGCGCGGCGGGGCTGGCCGGGATCATGCTGCGGCTGCAGGCCCAGGGCGTGGCCAACATCAACCTGGTGACCCCGA
Organism: uncultured Desulfovibrionaceae bacterium; assembly: GCA_964575775.1. Lineage (GTDB taxonomy): Bacteria > Desulfobacterota > Desulfovibrionia > Desulfovibrionales > Desulfovibrionaceae > CAZFCK01. The sequence goes on along the minus strand of CAZNSV010000542.1, from coordinate 63 downwards.
GCCACGTGGTGCCGCAGATCCTGGAGGCCCTGCCCCTGGCGGCGGAGCAGGGGCTGCGGCTGC
>CAZNSV010000541.1:0-2365 GCA_964575775.1 uncultured Desulfovibrionaceae bacterium | reverse complement strand
CCCTCCAACGTCAACCGCCGCATTCAGGTGGACCTGGCCGCGGCCCAGCTCAACACCACTCCGGTCTCCGGCCAGTCGGACATCTGGTGGGGCAATGCCTTCTCCGGCGCCAACACGGTCTGGTACATGGGCAAGCTGCAGAAGACCGGCGAGACCAGCCTCTTTGCCGCGCCTCCGGAGCTGACCCCCGTGTGCTTCGGCGACTTCAACGGCAACGGCGAGACCGACGGCTTCTGGCGCAACAAGAGCACCGGCGCGAACTTCGTCGTGTACATGAACAAGGGCAGCTACGTGAGCCATGCCTCGTTCAACGCCATTCCCACCGCCTGGCAGGTGGCGGGCTGCGCGGACTTCAACAGCGACCACAACGTGGACGTCTACTGGCACAACACCGAGACCGGCGCCAGCGGGGTGACCTACCTCAACGGCAGCGGCCAGTGGGTGGGCACGGCCTACGGGCCGGACATCCCCTCGGGCTGGTATCTCCGGGGTGTGGGGGACTTCAACCAGGACGGCAAGCCCGACCTGCTGGCCCACGATCCGAGCAACGGTCAGACCGTCATCGGCCTCATGAACGGCGTGTCCCTGCAGAGCAAGGTCTTCGTGGGGGCCTTCGACACCGGCTATGCCCCCAAGGGTACCGGCAAGTTCACCAGCGCGGACAACGTGGACATCCTCTGGCGCAGCCAGAGCCACGGTAAGAACGCCATTCTCAGCATGAACGGCACGGCCTACAGCTCCTACACCATCATCGACGACGTGAGTTCCCAGGAGTGGGACATCTGCGGGGCCGGGGCTTTCAAGTAACCGGTTCCCGCCCTTGGATGCAGTACCACCGTCGCGGTTTGTCCGGCGTCAGGGTCGGACGACCGCGGCGGTGGCATCATCCTGCCTGGAGCGCAGGGAGGGAGGCCAGCCATGTGCGGACGTTTCGGGTTTGAACTGCCCCCAAAGCATGCCAGGGAGTTTTTCGGTCTGGAGCGGTTGGAGGAATACACCCCCCGCCGCAACATCGCGCCCACCACGGCGGTGGCCGTGATCCTGGCCGAACCGGACGCAACGGGCCAGGGGCTGGTGCGTGTGCTCCGCACCATGCAGTGGGGGCTGGTGCCCGCCTGGGCCAAGGACCCCAGCCTGGGGGCCCGGTTGATCAACGCCCGCAGCGAAACCGCCCGGGACAAGCCCGCTTTTCGCAGCGCCTTCAAGCGCCGCCGCTGCCTGCTCCCGGCCCAGGTCTTCTACGAATGGCGCAAGGACCCCGACAGCAAGCAGCCCTTTGCCGTGGGGCTCGCTGGGGGCATACCCTTTGCCATGGCCGGGTTGTGGGAGCACTGGCAAGGGGGCGACGGCTCCGAGCTCCTGAGCGCGACCATGCTGACCACCACGGCCAACAGCCTGGTGGCGCCCATCCACGACCGCATGCCCGTGCTCGTGCCGCCGGAGGCCATGGTGGACTGGCTGGACCCGGCCTGCCCCTTGCAGGTGGTGCAGGAACTCCTGCGTCCCTTCCCGGCCGAGGGCATGGTGGCCTGGCCCGTGACCAAGGCCATGAGCAACCCGCGCAACCAGGAGTTTTCCCTGGACCCCGTGCCCCTGCAGCAGGAGGGGCAGCCCAGCCTAATGGGTTGAACGGGCTGGGATTCCGGGCTATCCTCGCCCGGTTGGGCACTGCCGGTCGCCTTTGCGGCCGGGACAAGGCGAAGAGGAGGGAGGCATGCCTGGACAACGCAAGGGGCGCAAGGGGCGCAAGGGGCGGATCGGGCTGTTGCTGCTCATGGTGGTCTGGCTGTGCTGCCCTGGAACGGCAGGGGCCGTGGACAAGGCCGGAGCGGTGGCAGCCCTGGAACAGCGGCTGGCCGGGCAGGAGCGGGTGCGGGTGCTGGTGCGTTTCGCGGTTCCGGAGTACCCGGAGTTGTTGGCCGAGGTACGGCGGCACGGCGTGCGCCCCCCCCTGGTTGCGGATCCGGAAGGTCCCGTGGCTCTGCAGACGCAGCAGCGGGCCGATGCAGCCCTGGCCGACGCGGTGGCTGCCGTGGCGGAGGAGCTGCCCCTGCGGGCCGCTCAAGGGCGGGTAGAGCTCCTGCACAGCTTCCGGAGCATCCCCTTCGGGGTTTTCGAGCTCGATGCCCAAGGTCTGCGGCAGCTGGCGGCCCTGCCCCAGGTCCTGGGGCTGGAGGAGGACCGGCCCGAACCGCTGCCTGGTCCCTTGCCTGACCCGCCCCCAGGAGTGGACAGCGGTATGACGGCAGGGGAGGCGCCCCTGCTGAGCTCGGCCACGGCCCGCATCGGGGCCCAGACCCTCTGGAACCTGGGCTACACCGGCAGCGGCTGGTATGTGGCCGTGCTGGACACCGGCCTGCACACC
>CAZNSV010000540.1:0-2369 GCA_964575775.1 uncultured Desulfovibrionaceae bacterium | reverse complement strand
GAAGGGGCGCACCTCGGCTTGGGACTGGGGCACCGCTTCCTCAAGCACGTGGAGCGCACGCATTTTCTGGTGCACCTGCAGAGCGTGGAGGAGATCGACCTGGACGCCCCCTTGGCTGGCTTCGAGGTGGTGGAGCGGGAGCTGGCGGCCTTCGAGCCCGAGCTGTTGCAAAAGCCCCGGCTGCGGGTCCTGAACAAGATCGACCTGCTGGACGAGGCCGAGCTGGAGCGCCTGCGGGCCGTGACGCGCGACTGCGGGGTGGCGGTCCACTGCATCTCCGCGCTGCGGGGCGATGGCGTGGCGGAACTGGTGTCGGCCATGTGGCGGCTCAAGGCCGTGGCACAGCCGCAGACAGCGGCACAAGGACAGGACCATGACGGAAGCGAATTCCTGGAACGCGGCTGAGGAACGCCGGAGCGTGATCTCCGGCGTACGCCGGGTGCTGGTCAAGGTGGGCAGCGCCGTGCTCACCACCGGCCAGGGGCTGGACACCGAGGTGCTCGAATCCCTGGTGACGCAGCTTGCGGACCTGCACCAGGGGGGGCGGGAGCTGGTCCTGGTCAGCTCCGGCGCCGTGGCCGCCGGGCGGGGCCTGATCCGCGCCCGGGGCAAGGAGCACCTGCCCGAGCTGCGCGGCATGCCCGATCGCCAGGCCGCCTCCGCCGTGGGGCAGAGCCGCCTCATGCACGCCTACGACAAGGCCTTTGGCGAGCGCGACATTCTCACGGCCCAGATCCTGCTCACCAAGGACGACTTTCGCAGCAACACCCGTTTCCTCAATGCCTGCAACACCTTCGACACCCTCCTGGCCTGGCGGGCCGTACCCATCGTCAACGAGAACGACACGGTCTCGGTGCGCGAGCTGGTCTTTGGCGACAACGACAGCCTGGCCTCCCTGCTGCTCAACCTGGTGGGCGCCGAGCTGTTCGTGAACCTGACCTCGGCCAGGGGCGTCTTCGACGGCAACCCCCTGGAAAACCCCGAGGCCAGGCCCATTGCCTGCATCGAGGACATCGAGAAGCTGGACCTGGGCGCCATGTGCGGGGGCAAGACCAGCGTGGGCTCCGGCGGCATGTACTCCAAGCTCCTGGCCGCCAGGCGCGCGGCCCAGCGCGGCGTGCCCACCCTGATCCTCAGCGGACGCGAGCCCGAGGCCCTGCGCCGGGCCTTTGCCGGAGAGGATTTGGGCACCTGGGTGCGCCCTACCGGGAAACAGGTCTCGCGGCGCAAGTTCCGTATCGCCTACAACCGCGAACCCGTGGGCCTGATCACGGTGGACGACGGCGCGGTGCGGGCCCTCACGGAGCGGGGCAAGAGCCTGCTGCCCGCGGGCATCGTGCAGGTGGACGGCGCCTTCGACCGGGGCGCCCTGGTGCGCATCGCGGACAGCGGCGGCCGGACCCTGGGCGTGGGGCTGTGCAACTACAAAGCCGTTGACCTGCGGCGCATCATGGGCAACAAGTGTTCCGAGGTCGCAGGCATTCTGGGCTACTGCTACAACGAGGCGGTGCACCGCGACAATTTGCTGCTGGACCCGGCTCTCTGACCCCACCTTTAACCCCACAAGCCCCCGTATGCCCCACAAAATCATCGCCAAGAAGGCCCTGAGCTTCATCCTGCGCTTCGGTCTGGTGGCGTTCTGCCTGGTCTATGTGCTCTGGGGACTGGACTGGGGGCAGTTCGCCCTGGCCCTGAAGAGCTTCGGCCTCACGGCCCTGCTGGTGTCCATGCTCTACAGCTTCGTACCCTACGTCCCCCTGGCGATCCGCTTCAACTGCCTGACCAACTCCGCGGCCGGGTTCCTCAATTCCCTCAAGGCCAGCGTGTTCTGCCTGGGCATCAACAACATGTTCCCGGCCAAGCTGGGCGAGGTGGCCAAGGCCTTCTACCTGCGCCGCAAGACCGGCATCCCCCTGGGGCAGGGGCTGGGGCTGATCTTCTGGGAGCGCTTCGCGGACCTCAACTGCCTCCTGCTGCTCGGCCTCTTCACCGCGGCCTCCATGGGCAGCAACATTGCCCTGGCTCCGCTCATCGCCGTGGTGGGTGCCCTCTGGGCCGGAGTGCTGCTCATCCGCTTCGCGCCCCAAAGTGCCCAGTTCTTCATGCGCTTCGTGCCCGGGCAGCGGCTCAAGAGCCTGTTCACCGACATCATCCAGCAGTTGCAGGAGCGCAAGTCCCCGGCCTTCTTTCTCAAGCTTTCGAGTCTGTCCCTGCTCTTCTGGATCGCGAACATGAGCGTGAGCTTCATGATCATCTTCTGGGTGGCGCAGGTGGACATCACCTATGCCCAGGGGCTCACGGTCTTCGTGGTGGCCACCCTGGGCTTCGCCACGCCGTCCTCCCCGGGCGCCTTGGGCGTGGTGGAAGCG
>CAZNSV010000539.1:0-2369 GCA_964575775.1 uncultured Desulfovibrionaceae bacterium | reverse complement strand
TACCAGTGCGCGGGTGGCGCGGGGTGTGGTCCGGGTCTCCAGAACGAAGCGCTCGGCGGGTTGCTCTGTGGCGGATTCGGGATTCATGGGCGAAGAGCGGGTGGTCGAGGTTCTGCTGCCTGCCTGGGGGCAGGGGCGTACTCCAGAGCACAGAGCGTGATGTCGTCGGTGAACACACCTCCGGTCCAGCGCTGCACCTGTCCATACACGCTCTCCAGGACCGCTTCAAGGCTTTCCGCGCCCGGCCCCTGCAGGCAGGCCCGGAAGCGCTCGCTGCCGAACTCCTCTCCGCCCGGGTCGCGGGCCTCCACGATGCCGTCGGTGTAGAAGAACAGCCGGTCGCCGGGGTGCAGGGCCAGGCTGCTCTCCTGGAACGTGATCCCGGGCAGGAACCCGATGGCGGTATTGGGGGGCATGGGTTCCAGGGCCTCGGCGCCCGGTCGGATGCGCACCGGTCCGGGATGCCCGGCGCTGCAGTAGCGGAACTCGCCGCTGCGGCTGTCCAGCAGTCCGTAGAGGATGGTGAAGTACTGAAAATTCTCGGAGTTCATGGGGAACTGCTCGTTAAGCCTGGTGCAGACCTCGGCCGGAGAGAGGAGCGCCCCTGCTTCGGCAAAAAGCAGGGAGCCGTGGGCGGGATCCCGGCCCAGCATGCGACTGAGGGTCACGGAGAGCAGGGCGGCGGCCACGCCGTGACCGCTGACGTCCACCACGAAGATGCCCAGCCGGTGCTCGTCCAACTGGAAGATGTTGAAGCAGTCGCCAGAGAGTTCGTCGCAGGGGTGGTAGCGGCAGGCCGCGGTCAGGCCGGGCAGGTGGGGCAGCTCCTTGGGCAGTAGACTCTGCTGCAGCCGGGCCGCGGCTTCCAGATCACGCTGCATGCGCCCGTGCAGACGGCGAATGGTCTGCAGGGAATGCTCCATGTGCCGGATGTGCTCCAGGGTCTCCAGGTTCTGGATGATCCGGGTGTAAAGCTCCTCGCGCTGGAAGGGCTTGGTCAGGAAGTCGTTGGCCCCGGCCTTGAGGAACCGCACGGACAAGAGCTCGCTGTCCGTGGAGGAGATGCCGATCACCGCCAGCCGGTCCTTGGGCGCAAAGCGGCGGATGGCGGCGCAGAGTTCCAGTCCGTCCAGCTTCGGCATCAGGTAGTCCGTGATCACCAGGGGCACCTCGGGGTGTGCCTCCAGCAGGGTCAGGGCCTCCTGCCCGTCCCGGGCCTCCAGCACCCTGAAGCCGAAGCGCTGCAGATAGTCCCGAATCACCCGACGCAGCACCCCGGAATCCTCGGCCACCAGCAGGCTGATGCCCCGGTTTTTCTCCAGTCGGACCAGGATCTCCGCCACCTGCTCCATGGCGGTGGGGCTTTTCAGCACGTATTCCACCACCCCCTTGGCCTCGATGCGCTCCCGGATCTGGGCATCCACCAGGGAGGTCAGCACCACCACCGGGACTCCCTCGGCCAGGACCAGGTCCACCACCTCGCCGTCGGGCGCGTCGGGCAGATGCAGGTCCAGGATCGCGGCGAAAAAGGGCTCCCGAGCTTCGTCCAGGCACTGCATCGCCTCGGCCAGGCTGCGGGCGGCGGTCACCGAGAAGCCGTGCCGCTCCAGCTCCTTTTTCATGAATCCAGCCACCATGCGACTGTCTTCCACCACCAGGAGCCGCTTGGTGGCAAGCTGGGGCAAAACAGGGGCGTTCACTGCCGCACCTCGTAAATGCGCACCGTGGGCAGGCCGTCGTGGACCAGCCGGAAGTTCCGGGCGATGCGCGGGTTGTCGGGATCATCCAGCAGCAGTTGCACGGCCAGGCTCTGGTACGCCGCCTCGTCCAGGAGCCAGGCCACGCCACTTTGCTCCTCCACCACACAGCTGTAGCCCGCGTTCCAGGGGTAGGTCCGGCGCTGGGGGCGCTCCCCCCCAAGGCTGTGGATGGCGGCCAGGGGCAGGTCCAGGTCCAGGGTCGGCACCAGGATGCGCCCCTGCTCGTGATCGAGTTCGAAGGCCTGGTCGATGCGCGTGACCCGGGCGTGGACGCTCTGCCGGGAGACCAGGTCCCAGTTGCCGTACCAGGTGATCCAGTAGAGGAGCGGGAGGTTCTCCACGGTCACCACCAGGTACTGCGGCAGCGGCGGCTGCAGCCCGTAGTCGATGGACAGAAAGCTCTGCAGCCCGGTCTTCACCTCTTTGGCGGGCTGGTTGCGCCAGGCCCGCCAGGGTGCGTAGTCCTGCAGGGCGCTGAAGGTCATGAGCTGCCTGGCCTGCAGGGGCGAGGGGGTGGTGAGCACGAAGCCCAGGGGATAAACCAGCCGCCCGTAATGCCGCCCGCCGTCCGCAAAGCTGGGCAGGCCGGAGTAATAGCGGGTGGCGTGG
>CAZNSV010000538.1:0-2373 GCA_964575775.1 uncultured Desulfovibrionaceae bacterium | reverse complement strand
AGCCGGGCACCCAGCCTGTGCACCGCCCGCTCCGCGAGATGCAGGAGCTCCACCGGCGCCTTTTCGGCCGTGCCGATGCCCGCGAACTCCACCACGGCCGCCACCAAGCCCTCGAGCTTGCGCAGTTCGTCGCGGATGATGTCCAGGTACTGGCCGCTCTCCTCCGGACCGGGCTGCCGCCGCCGCAACAGACCGGCAAAACCGCCGATGGTCATCATGGGGTTGCGGATCTGGTGCGCCACGGACAGGGCCAATTTGTTGAGCCCCTCGGTGCGTTCGGCCTGCATCTGGTGCATGGTTCCGGCCAGCCGCCGCTCCCGGGCAATGAGCGACTCACGCTCGGTGACGTCCTCCACCAGCAGCACGATGCCCTGCATGGCTCCGTCGGCGCTCAGGTAGGAGGAGGTCACGGACAGGGTACGCGCCTCGCCGTCCGGCCTGAGATACGGCACCGCACGCTGCAGGTTGACCATCTCCTTCCAGATCACGTCGATGAAGACCTGGTTGAATTCCAGGTTCCGTTCGTTGTCGATGAACAGCTGCGCCCACCCTTTCTGCAGCATCTCCTCCCGGGGGTGGCCCAGGATCTGGGCCAGGGCCCGGTTGGCCACCACGATGTGCCCCTGGGGATTGACGACCATCAACCCCAGAGCCATGCCGTCGATGACGCTGCTCACGATGAGGGGGCTCAATTCCCCGACAAAACAGGAACCCTGTGTCATGGTCCTCGTCCTTGGAAGAACGCGCGGGCGTCTATCTGCCCTGGCCCACTGGGCTGCACAGGCCCGGCACCAAGCCCGTCGCTCCATTCCACCCGAAAAACTAGCCAAGCCCGAGGAAAAAAACAAGGGCCGGGCGCATTGCGCCCAAGGGGTATTCCGGGTATTTTTTGCGGCCATGTCCGCTGCACCCCCCACTCCCTCGGCCACGCTGCCGGTGACCACCCGCTCCGGTCGCCGCCTGGCCCCCGAAAAGCTCCCGTCCGCGGGCTGCCTGACCCTCATTGGCATGGCCGGGGTGGGCAAATCCACCGTGGGGCGCCTGCTGGCCCAGGAACTGGGCTGGGCGCATCTAGACACGGACCGGCTCCTGGAAGCCTATTACGGCCTGCCCCTGCAGGACATCTTCGACAACCTGGGCCGCCAGGCCTTTCTCCAGGCCGAGGAGGCCGTGGTGGCCGGGCTGAACATGCGCCGTTGCGTCATTTCCACCGGGGGCAGCGTGATCTACGGCCCCACGGCCATGGAGCGCCTGCGCCGCCTGGGCCCCGTGATCCACCTCCAGGCCTGCCTGCAGACCATCGAATGCCGCATCGACAACCTGGACCAGCGCGGCCTGGCCAAGGCACCGGGCCAGGGCCTGGACGCCCTGCTGGCCGAGCGGGAACCCCTGTACCTCCGGGCGGCCTGCTGGAGCCTGCCCACCGACCAACTCAGTCCGGAGCAGAGTTCCGCCTGCATCCTGGACTGGCTCGAGACCGCACCGTGAAACAACAAAAACGCCCCCAAGGCGTGTTCAAACGTCTGGCCGCGCTCTATGCGGCCATGGATCAGGCCTACGCCCATACCTCCCGTGGCACCGGCTTCACCTGCCAGGGCTGCGACCAGAACTGCTGCGTCAGCTACTTCCAGCACCACACCTACGTGGAGTGGATCTACCTCTGGCGGGGGATGCTGACCCTGCCCAAGGAGCGCCAGCAATTGTTCCTGGAGCGAGCCAGGGACAACGTGGAGCAGTGCCGCTTTGCCCTGGCGCAGGGGTTGCGCCCCCGGGTGATGTGCCCCCTCAACGAGGAGGGCCTCTGTGGCCTCTACGACTACCGGCTGATGATCTGCCGCCTGCACGGCGTGGCCCATACGGCTCCCCAGCCCGACGGCAGCCCCATGCACTACCCCGGCTGCCCCCGCTTTCAGGGGGCGGTGGCAGGACTGGAGCCGCAGCCGGCCATGGATCGCACCCCGCTCTACCGGCAACTGGCCGCCCTGGAAATGGAGCACCTGGGCGCCAAGCTGCGCGCGTTGCCCAAGGTCAACCTGACTCTGTCGGAAATGCTCGTCCAAGGAGCACCCAGGCTATGAAAATCAGCCCCGCCCTGAGCGTGTTGCTTGCGGTGCTGCTCGCCACGGCGAGCGGCTGTGCCCAGCTCAACGTCCGCCACCTGCAGCGCAGCCCCTGGCTGCCTCACGAGACCCAGAGCCTGCAGATGCGCTTCTGGCGCTTCGAGTACGCGCCGGTGGCCCTGGAAGATGCCTACGGCGTTCGGGGGCAGGCGTTCCCGGTGGCCGAGGGCCTGCCGGAGTGGGCCGCGCGCGTCGACGAGCTGTGGTTCGCCGTGTACCTCTGCGACTCGCTTGGGCGAGTCCTGGCCAAGGA
>CAZNSV010000537.1:0-2382 GCA_964575775.1 uncultured Desulfovibrionaceae bacterium | reverse complement strand
TTCGGACTTGGTGGACCTGCAAGCAATAAGCGAAGCGCCCTGTCTCTCCATAGCGGGAGGCAGGGCGCTTTTTGCATTGCTCAACTTATGTCACCTTCCACCGTGGGGCAGTGGAGTAGCTCGTGAAGACACCCTGAAATATCAGCGCTCGGCGATGAATCGGGAGCAAGGATGAACCTTGGGAAATTGATATTGCACCCGTCGATTGTCGCCAGAAGTGTGTGAACTACCCCTTCCAGGCGCTTGCGTTGCGACTTCCCTGGAGTCGTGTCCCAGTGGTCGATGATCAGGCGGACATGATCGATGAACTTCTCCCGAATCTCTTGGGTCGTCAGCTCTTGTGCCAGGTCTCACACCACCTCTCTACCAGCAGTTCTCACACGGATTGGTGGTTAGAGTCTGAGGACTCGAGGAGGCAGACTTCTGATCGGGGGGAGGGGTGGGTGGCTTGGGGTCTCGCTCCTCCGAGTCGCTCTCAGGATCGGTTCCACCGGTCACCGGGTCACGCCGTGCCTACACCGATCCGGACTGGGCCGTGCGTAGACTGTGGCAGACCATCCGATGGGGCCTGGTCATCGGTCTGCTGGCGGAGCTGTGGAGGCGGGTGGTGGGGTAGGAGTTATTCCGAGAGCGGCCTCCAGCGCCTCGACCCATCGCTTATCTCTCTGCCCGAGTTCCGTCTCACTCCAGGGTTGGAGCCATGTTCCCTTGCCGTTGTCCAGCCTTCTTCGCAGGAGGTGGTAGACCCACTGGGCGATTTCCGCTGGCACCCGCACATCGCCCTGCGACCTCTCCCGCCCCTGGTCGTCGGCCTTCATCTGAGCGGCGAGGTTCCACAGCATGAACTCGACCTCTTCTGGGTGGCGATTGATGCCGCCGGTGTCGTCGCGATCTTCGTGAACCCGCGCCGCCAGGGCCTCCACTTGTTCAGGTGTAATCCGTTGAGGCGTAATCCGCTTACTCACCCCGCCTGCCACTCCTCTCCGATCATCTTCTTCCCGCCCTTCGTCTTCCGCTTGCGCCGACTCTTCGACCCGCCACCTCGCGCAACCGGCCCGGGTTGGAGCCGCCCGTCGCCTGCCTGGGGGGCCTGAAACACATTCGGCAGGGGTACGCTGTAGAGGTGCCCCAGCGTCAGATCCTGCCACCGCGCCGGGAACGGCCCCGGATTCTCGAACGTGACTGACTGCGCCTCATAGGTACCCGATGGCAGACGCCGAGCCTGACCCTCCTGCGAGGGCGGCCCGGCGGTTGTCGCGTCTGCGGGGCTGACAGTGCCGTGCCCGTGGGGGCATCTGTAGCGGGGGTACGGGCCCGATGTGGGCACCGTGACCGAGCGGCACACCGGGCAGACAGGGTAGCTCACGCGTCGCACCTCCGTAACAGGCAGGGGTAGGGCCATCGGGGCACCTCCTAGACGTATCTGGCCACACGCCAACCATCGGTGTGCATGGACAGCCGCAGTTGGTTGACGATGACCTCTAGCTCCGGTTCAAGCGCAGGGCCAGCACCATCCATCCACGCCGCCAGGTCCATCAGCAGGGCGCACCACCAGGGCATCACGCCACCCCTTCCCGTATCAGCCGCCGGACCAGTCGCCCCAGCGTGGCGTCGTCACCAATCTCCTCGGAAAGCACCAGCACCAACCGGCCCATGCGTCGGTCGCGCCACTGTTTAGCGGCCTGCTCAAGAGCCTGGGCGGGGTGCTCGTCCTCGTCGTCCTCCGTGATGTTCAGCATCGCACCATGACGCCTTTCCTGCTCCTCCGCGCCCTCGGACTGCCCTTCACCCTCCGTCGCTACTCCCCCAATGATTCCCGGCTCCTGCGCCTGTTCGGGTGCCTGTTCGGTAGGCCCAACCCCCTGCGCCGGAGCGTCCGTCGCCTCCTGCGGCCTCTCAGGGGCCTCCGTGGGCATCGTGGAGGGGGCTGGTCTGCGCTTGCTTTTCGGCGGGTAAGGCCGCTTCTTCACGTAGACCTGACCAGACGCTCCGCTGTACCGGACGTTGCCGTTCTCGACCAGGGCGTGAACGGCCTCACGGACGGTCGCCACGTTCACGCCCAGGCTGTTTGCCAGCTCGGGCAAAGTTGCGTGCAAGCCGGTACGCTCCTTGAAGGCTCCGATTGCGTTCAGCACATCCTTGGTCGTCACTGTCTGCTCTGCCGTTGCCATCAGATAGCCCTCCTCCTCGGTCCTGCGTAGCCTGCCGCCGCCAGCAGGTTCGCCCACTTGTGGACGTAGGCGGCCCGGTCTTTCTGCGACGGGTGTCCGTTCTGCGGGTACGGGGCTACGCCGAGCGCCATGCGCGCCTCCCGGACGTGACTGCTGGAGCATCCGATCACGTCAGCGGCCCAGGTGTCGGGGTAGCCCTCCAGCATCGGGC
>CAZNSV010000536.1:0-2390 GCA_964575775.1 uncultured Desulfovibrionaceae bacterium | reverse complement strand
CCGACCAGTGGCCGAAGTCCAGGGGCCGGGCCGAGCCCAGCTCGAAGGGGTCCCCGCATCCGGCGATGTGGCTCAGGTGGGCAACGGCGCAGTCCATGACCAGGCGCTCCACCGCCGTGGGCTCAAGCCGGGCCAGGGCCGCGCGAGCCTCCCAGAGGCTCTGGAAAAAGTCGCGGTTGCGGATGCAAGCCACCTTCACGGCCTCGGCCAATCCGGCGCGCAGCTCCCGAGGGGGCAGCCGCTCCAGCAGATCGAAGTCATTGATCACGGCAAAAGGTGGGGCGAAGCAGCCCCAGAAATTCTTGCGTCCGAAGAGGTTGATGCCGTTCTTCAGCCCCACGCCCGCGTCGTTCTGCGCCAGCACCGTGGAGGGCAGGCGGATGAGCCGCACCCCCCGGTGGGCCGTGGCCGCGCCAAAGCCCACGGCATCGAGGAAAGCGCCCCCTCCGCAAGCCAGGATGAAGGACTGGCGGCAGAGGCCGTGGTCGAATACCGCCCGGAGCACCGCGTCCAGGACCTGGCTGTCGGCCTTGGCCCGCTCACCGCCGGGCAGCACCAGGGGCGGCGCCACCAGGTCCACGAGCCCGGCCTGAGCCGTGGCCCAGGTCTGGAAGCGCTCCGCAAGCTCGGGCCAGGCGGCCGTGAGCCCCGCGTCGAGGCAGGCCAGGACCCGGTGCGGCCCGCTCCCGCCCTCGGCGAGCACGTCACGCAGCACCGGATTCTCCGGGCTCAGGACCCGGCGGGTGAAGTGCACCGGGAAGCTCCAGGCCACAGCCACCTGCTGCCGGACGCGCAGGGGCGGATACGAGGTGGCGGCAGGCGGTTTGGACCCAGTCATGGGGCGACTATACACGGGGCGCGCGGGGCAGGCAAATACACCAGACTCCGGATAATTGCTTATTCTATAATTAGTATAAAGTGATTTCATTCACTGTGCCGCAAACCTTGCAAATGATTAACTTGTTCCACGAACTTAAATAGAAGAAAAAAAGTAACTTAAAAATGGAGGAAAAAGAAAAATGGAAGTGGACAGAATCATACTTGTTTCAATTGACATCACCCAAAGTAATACTACCAACACCACACAGCGACTCAGGTCAATTCTATCCTCAATTGGCACGATAGCAGCGCGTTATCAAAATGACAACTCAACTCCAACTTATCAAATTTATATCATAAATACTGACAAGGGACCAGATGAGGTTTGCCAGCATATTGTTTCAGCAAACAACCTTCCAGGAATTATCGACAACCTCTTTATCGTCGAACTTGACCCAGAAACTCAGTACCACAGCCTGAACTGCTCAATCGGAACGATAAGCGACCTTTTTTAATCGTTTTCTCGATTTTGAAGGGGGATGCGCCCTGCCCGGCTTTAGGCTATGATGTCGCCAAGTCCACCGGGGGGTTCCGACCTGGAGCCCCTCGGCTTGGCGGCGCAGCGAGGGCCGGGCATGTTCTTCTTCAAGCGCAAACCGCGCGGGCCGGAAATCTGGGATTATCCGGACCTGCAGAGCCTCTGCCGCTCCGGCGCGGCCTATGTGCGCGAAATGGCCCGGCTGCGCCTGCGGGAGGCCGAGGTCTTCAGCCTCTGCATCGACCCCACGCCCGTGGTCCTGAGCCTCTGCGAGCTGCTGCCCACCGGCCCCCTGCATGCGGCCCTGGACTTTTCCCGCGTCCACCTCTTCTGGGCCTGGGAGCGGACCGGCCCGGCAGACTCCGCGGGCCAGGCCCTGGAAGCGGTCCGCCGCCAGCTCCTGCAGCGGACGCCCTTTCCGCCGGAGAACCTGCACCCCATCCCGGTGCAGCACGGAGTCGAGAACGCCGTGGCCCTCTACGAACAGGAGCTGGAGCGCTTCTTTCGGCTCCCGGTCTCGCCCCGTCAGGCCCCGCCCTGGGACATGCTGCTCCTCTCCGTGGGGGCGGACGGCAGTCTGGGTGCCCTGCAGCCGAGCTCCCCGGCCCTGGACCTGCCGGAGCGCTGGGTCACCGCCCTGCCCGACGGCCGTGTGGCCCTGACCCTGCATGCCCTGGAAGGCGCGCGCAATGCCCTGCTCCCCGCCGTGGGGGCCCAGCTGCGCCCCTTGCTGGAGCGGGCCCGCCAACCGGACAGCGAATTCCGGGACCTGCCCGCGGGCGGCTTTGCTCCTGCCGGACGCCGGGTCTGGCTCATGGAGCAGCAATAACGGGGGGGGTAGTGGCGTGCTGCCGGAGCGAATTGACAGCCCCGGCCAAGGGCGCTAGGGATGGGCGCAGACGCGCCCAGAGCGCAAAGGAGAAGCAGCATGCGCGAGAAAGTGGAAGCCGCCCTGGCCAAGGTCAAGCCCGCCCTGCAGGCCGACGGCGGTGATGTGGAACTGCTGGAGGTCACGGCGGACGGCGTGGCTCGG
>CAZNSV010000535.1:0-2407 GCA_964575775.1 uncultured Desulfovibrionaceae bacterium | reverse complement strand
CCATCTCCGCCTATCTGCGCCGCCACGGCCACGCCACCCGCCTCTTCTTCCTGCCCGATCCCCTGGGCGACGACCTGGTCTGGGGCGTGGAGCGCTACAGCCCCCGGGTGCTGGACCGGCTGACCGAGCTCTGCGCCGATTGCGGGCTCATCGGCATCGGGCTCATGACCAACTACTTCGACAACGCCCGCCAGATTTCCACGCACCTCAGGGCGCGGCTCGCGGTGCCCCTGATCTGGGGGGGCGTGCACCCCACCATCCGCCCGGCGGAGTGTCTGGAATTCGCCGACTACGTCTGCGTGGGCGACGGCGAGGAGGCCGTGTTGGACCTGGTCCAGGCCCTGGAGCGGGGCGAGGACACCTCGGGCATCGCCAACATCTGGACCAGACGCGGCACGGAAACGGTGCAAAACCCGGTGCGCCCCCTGCAGCAGGACCTGGATAGCCTGCCCCACCCGGACTACAGCCACGAGGGGCATTACGTCATGGTCAACGACGAACTCGTGCCCCTGACCCCGGAGCTGACCCAGGACCTGCTCGCCACGGGCACCGGGCAAATCCTGGGGCGAGTGGGCTACCAGACCATGACGGGGCGCGGCTGCCCCCACAAGTGTACCTACTGCATCAACGACGCCCTGCGCGGCCTTTACGGCAGCAAGGGTTACCTGCGCTGGCGCGGCAACGAACACGTGATGTTGGAGTTGGAGCGGGTCCGGGAGCTGCTGCCCCGGGTGGAGATGATCTGGATCTCCGACGACGCCTTCTTCGGCCGGGACATGCCGAGCATCCGCGAGTTCTGCACGGCCTACAAGGCGCGCATCGGCCTGCCCTTCTTCTGCCTGGCCAGCCCCATGACCATGAGCGAGGAAAAGCTCACCACCCTCATCGACGCGGGTCTGGTCTTCATCCAGATGGGCGTGCAGACCGGCAGCCCCCGCATTCAGGAGCTCTTCAACCGCAAGGCCATGCACAACGAGAAGATGCTGGCGGCCATGCGGATGCTCAACGCCCACAAGCACGAGCTGCTGCCCCCGTCCTACGACATCATCCTGGACACGCCCTACGAGACCCTGGAGGACAAGCGCCAGACCGTGCTCTTCATCTCGCGCATCCCCAAGCCTTTCCGACTGCAGACCTTCTCCCTGGTGCTCTTCCCGGGCACCAGGCTGCACGAACAGGCCTTGCAGAACGGCCTGCTCAAGGACGAGCAGCGGGAGGTCTATGCCAAGAGCTGGGCCCGGCGCAATCCCGACTACTTCAACCTGCTGGTGCACCTGGCCAAGGGCGGCGGCTTCCCCAGCCCGCTCTTGCGCCTGCTGGCCAGCCGGCCCGTGGCGGCGGTCCTGGGCAGCAAGGCCCTGGACCCCGTGTTCCGGGGGCTCTTTCCGCTCCTGCGGTGGGTGAAGCAACTCTTGGGGCGTGGGGCCAGGGGATTGGCGCGGCGCCTGCCCGGACGGCATCACCCCCCGGCCGGGGGCTCTTCCGCCAGGTAGGCCTTGTAGAAGTCCAGGATATGCGGGGGGCAGCCGGGGATGAAGCGCGCCGGGCCCGCGAACTTCTGGTGGCTGTAGACCAGGTCCGCGGTGCAGCTGCCGAAGCACCACAAGCGCCCCCGCACTTGGCGCAGGTTCTTGATGTCCGGCATGGGCTTGCCCAGGTACACGGTGTCGTGGGCGTCCTTGCGCAGCCGCCCCTCGCAGTGCAGCTTGTCCAGGGCGTGGCGCAGGGCCGAGAGGCAGCCCAGGCAGGCGCCCCCTTCCACGCAGGTGAATTGCGGATACGCGGCCACGCAGCTGACCACGGGGCGCTGGAAGAAACGCCGCACCTCGGCGACGCGCGGCCCGCGCATGGTGATGCGCTCCAGGTCGATGCTGCCCAGCCCCTCCTGCTGGGCCAGGCGCAGCATGGTCACCTCTGCGGGGGCGATGCCCATGACCGCCGCGCCCACCGCGTCCACGGCCACCACGTCCGTGCCCGCCAGCAGCAGGTTCATGTCCGGCACGCTGCTGCCCGAGAGCGGCGCCTGCCCCTGCACGGCAATGAGCCCGTCCACCACAGTCAAATGGGGGCGCACCACCCGCAGAATGTCCACGAGCTTCACGTTGATGTCGTTGCGGTGGAAGGTCATGCGCTGGTCGTCCAGGATCAGGCCGTACTGGTTCTTCACGCCCAGGGTGACCAGGGTGAGCATGTGCGTCTTGAGCTTGGGCAGGTTGACGTAGACCTCGGTCTCCAGGAGCGCCTTGGGCAGCACCAGGGAGTCGAAGAGCAGGGCCCCAGGGTTGGGCACCGTGACCTGCTCCTCGTCGTCGAAAAAGCGCAGCCGCACCCCCAGCTCGCGCAGGCGCCGATCCAGCCCCCCGGTCTCGGCCAGGGCCGAGCGCAGGGGCAGTCCGTAGCCGGGGTT
>CAZNSV010000534.1:0-2407 GCA_964575775.1 uncultured Desulfovibrionaceae bacterium | reverse complement strand
GGGGTTGGTGGTGGTGTAGCCCGCCATCCAGCGGCCGAAGTTGCAGGCTGTGGGGTCCGTGCCCCCGTCGAAGGCTTCGTTCACCAGCAGGAGCTTGCCCACGTTGGTGGCCAGCTGGTAGTGGTCGCTGCGAAACCCCACCAGGGCGCCCAGGTAGGCGTCGGGGTTGAGGATGTCGTTCTTCTGGAGTTCGCGGGACAGCTCGATGGCCCTGTTGTTGGTGTCCCGGAACGCGGTGTTGGCGGTATTGAAGTCCTGCCAGAGGCGCCGGGACTCCTCGGTCTGGGGCAGTTGCTCGTAGAGCTGCACGGACTCGAGATAGTTCTTGCGGGCGACGTCGATGAGCCGGTACTGCTCGTTGCGCTGCCCCTGATCCAGATAGGGGCTGAGCAGCGTGCGCATACTGGTCATGAGCGCGTTTTCCTGGATCTCGATACGGCGCATAGCGTCTGTGGCCGGCATGGCCTCGTAGCCGATGTGGTCGAGATGGTCCCCCAGGTTGCCGATGACACGAATGCCCACCAGCCCCACAGTGAGTGCGATGAGGGCCGTTACGATGAAGCCCCCCAACAGTTTTACGCCCAACTTGATATTCTTCATACTCCCCTCTTTCGTGTTGGGATTCCGCCACTTATGCTGTCGGCTATCTACCCGAGACCCTGATGAAACGCAAGGCCCTCCTTGGTTCCAGAACCAATTCGCAATCTGAAACTATACAGGGTCTTCCGGAAAGCATCGCGGCACGTGGCCCTGCCACGGCCGGGCGATGTTCATCCGTCGATGCTGAGCGCCCCCCTACCCATTTGCCAAAAAAACCGCTATCCCTCGGGGTATGGATACTCTCGGCAAGGGGCTGTCATGGCACCCCGCCTCCTGAGCCTGGCGGCGCTCTGCCTGCTGCTGGCGGTTCTGCCGTCGACGGCGGCGGGGCAGCTCCCTTCCATTCTGCTGCTCAATTCCTACCACAACGGCTATCGTTGGTCCGACAACATCGTCCAGGGCTTCCGGGACACCCTGGCGGCGCACGGCATCACCCCCGAGCTGCACATCGAGTACCTCGACGCCAAGCTGCACGAGCTGGCCCTGACCCAGGCCGAATACCGCAGCCTCCTGGAACACAAGTACGGCCAGGGCGACATCGACGTGGTGGTGGCCACGGACAACGACGCCTTCGACTTCTTCCTGAACCACCGGCAGCAGCTCTTTCCGGACACACCCATGGTCTTTTGCGGGGTCAACGACCTGGACGAGACCCGCATCCAGGGGCTGGACATCACCGGCGTGGTGGAAAACGCCGGAATCCGCGAGACCCTGCGCCTGGCCTTCCTGCTGCACCAGCAGATCCGCCGCGTGGTGGTGCTCAGCGACGAGTCGGTCACCGGCCAGGCCATCCGCAACCAGGTGCGCGAGGCCGCCGTGCCCTTCCTGCGGACCGTGGCCTTCGACTACTGGCAGGACCACAGCCTGCCGCAGATCCTGCACCGGCTCCCGGAGCTGGGGTCGGACACCATCGTCTATTTCATCCCCTCCTATTTCAAGATGGACGGGTATCTCTACGAACCCGGGGAAATCCTGGAGCTCTTGTCCACGGTCACCGACCGCCCCCTGTATTCCAGCTGGTCCTTCCTGCTGGGGCACGGCATCGTGGGCGGGGCCATGGCCAGCGGCTTCGTGCACGGCCAGGAAGCCGCGGACATGACCCTGCGCATCCTCGCCGGGGAGCGGGCCAGGAACATCCCCGTGCTCTACCAGACCGAGCTGCCCTGGCAGTTCGACTACCTGCAGCTGAAGCGTTTCGGCATCGAACAGACGGCCCTGCCCCAGGGCAGCACCATCATCAACGCGCCCCCGGCCTTTTACGAGATCAGCAAGGACGCGCTCTGGACCCTGGTGGTCTCCTTCGTGCTGCTGGCCCTGGCCCTGGTGCTGCTGGTGGTGAACATCACCCGCCGCAAGCGCAGCGAGGCCACCATCAGCACGCAGCTGGCCTTCCAGGAACTGCTCATGGACACCATTCCCCAGCTGGTGAGCTGGAAGGACAGAGAGCACCGTTACCTGGGCGCCAACCGCTCCTTTGCCCGCTTCTTCGGCATCCCGGAGCCCGCCGCGCTCATCGGCAAGGCCAACCGGCACTTCATCGCCGAAGCCCGCTTCACCGAGTGGAGCGAGGCCGTGGAGCGCGAGGTCCTGGACACGGGGCGCACCCTGCTGCGCAAGCGCATCAGCCTGGAGGACAAGACCGGGGAGACGGTGTGGCTGGAGCTGAACATGGTGCCGCTCTACGATGCCGAGGCCCGGGTGGTGGGCACCCTGTCCACGGCCGAGGACGTGACCCGGGAAGTCAGCCTGGAGCGCCAGCTGCTGCAGTCCCAGAAAATGGAGGCCATCGGCGCCCTGGCCGGGGGCG
>CAZNSV010000533.1:0-2419 GCA_964575775.1 uncultured Desulfovibrionaceae bacterium | reverse complement strand
CCGGACGGGTCGCACGCCTTGCAATGGCATCCAGCCCCCTCCTGCGTGGGGCACCATAGGGTATGGCATGTGGGATACGAGCGCGGCCGAGCGCTATGAAGGCTGGTTTCAGACCAGGGCCGGGAGCTTCGCCCTTGCGGCGGAGAAGCGCCTGCTGAACCAGATGATTTCGGGCTGGCCCCGCAGGGGGCAGTCCCTGCTGGAAATTGGCTGCGGTACCGGCATCTTTCTGCAGGGTTTCTGGGAAGCGGGCTTCGACGTCACGGGCCTGGACCGCTCCCCGGAGATGCTGTCCGCTGCCCGGCAGCGCCTGGGGGAGCGCGCCGACCTGCAGGTGGGCGCGGCCTGCACCCTGCCCTACGAGGACCGGGAATTCGACTTCGTGGCCCTGCTGACGGTGCTGGAATTCCTGCCCGACCCGCTGGAGGCCCTGCGCGAGGCCCGACGCGTGGCCCGCAAGGGGCTGCTGGTGGCCTTCCTGAACCGCTGCTCCCTGTATTATCTGCGGGCGGGGCTGCCCCTGCCCGGCCTGCGCGACTCCACCCTGCGCAAGGCCCACTGGTTCACCCCCCTGGAGATCCGGCGCATGCTGCTGCAGGCCGCGCCCGGCAAACGCCTGGCCCTGCGCACGGTGCTGCCCGGCCCGGTCTGGAGCTGGCGCCGCACCCCGCCCCTGAGCTGGTGCAACAGCCTGCCCCTGCCGTTCCCCTTCTGGTGCGGGGCCTTTGGCGCGGCCCGGGTGGACCTCTTCGAGAGCGTGCCGCTCACGCCGCTGTTGCTCTTCAGCAAGGAACCCAAGCCTAAGCAGACCCCGGCCCAGGCCGCCTTTTGACAAGCGCTGCCCGATGGTCTAGGAAAAACAGTTTTCGCGACGTTTTTCACGTCTCGGGGTCCGGGATGCCCCCTGGCGTTGCCGTACACGGGCGCCCCGGACGCCCTGGCCGCAACCTTTCACGCACAGTCGAAAGCACCCCATGACCAGCTACTCCAGAATCAAGGGCTTCGCCGACCAGTACGGCCCCGAGGCCCGGACCCTGCAGCGTATGGAAGCCGTGGCGCGTGGCATCTTCGCCCGCTTCGGCTACAACGAGCTGCGCACCCCCA
The DNA here is from genome assembly GCA_964575775.1 of uncultured Desulfovibrionaceae bacterium. Lineage (GTDB taxonomy): Bacteria > Desulfobacterota > Desulfovibrionia > Desulfovibrionales > Desulfovibrionaceae > CAZFCK01. The sequence continues at coordinate 1,315 of CAZNSV010000533.1, read as the reverse complement.
TCCTGGAAAAGACCGAGCTCTTCTGCCGCGGCATCGGCGACGAAACCGACGTGGTGCAGAAGGAGATGTACACCTTTCCGGACCGCAAGGGCCGTTCCCTGACCCTGCGCCCCGAAGCCACCGCCGGCGTCATGCGCGCCTACATCGAGAACGGCTTCCCGGCCCGGGAGCAGGTCAGTCGGCTCTTCACCATCGGCCCCATGTTCCGCTACGAGCGCCCCCAAAAAGGAAGGCTGCGCCAGTTCCACCAGATCAACGCCGAGTGCCTGGGACCGCAAGAGCCCCTGGCCGACGCGGAGACCGTGCTCATGCTCATGGCCTTTTTCCGCGAGCTGGGCGTGGACAAGCTGCGGCTCGAGCTCAACTCCCTGGGCTGCCGGGACTGCCGCCCCACCTATCATGCGGCCCTGGGCGAGTTCTTCGCCGCACTGGACCAGCAGGCCCTGTGCGAGGACTGCCGCCGCCGCGTGCGCACCAACCCCCTGCGCGTGCTGGACTGCAAGGTCCCGGCCTGCAAGGCTCTGGTGGAAGGGGCGCCGCGCATGGACCAACACCTCTGCTCCGGCTGCGTGGACCACTTCGCCGCCGTGCGGGAGCTGCTGGACGCCTCGGGCCAGGCCTACGTGCTCAACCCCCGGCTGGTGCGCGGGCTGGACTACTACACCCGCACCACCTTCGAGGTGGTCTCCGAGCACATCGGGGCCCAGTCCTCGGTGGCCGGTGGCGGGCGTTACGACGGGCTGGTCAAGCAGCTGGGCGGCCCGGACACCCCGGGCATCGGCTTCGCCATCGGCATGGAGCGGCTGCTGCCCCTGGTGCCCGAGGACGACACCCCGCGCCTGGATTTCTACCTGGCCCTGCTGGACCCCGCGGCCCTGTTGCCTGGGCTGGCCCTGACCACGGGCCTGCGCGAGCGGGGGCTGCGCGGCGAGATGTCCCCCGGGGCCCGCAGCCTCAAGGCCCAGCTGCGCCAGGCCGACAAGAGCGGCGCGCCCTGGTGCCTGATCCTGGGCGAGTCCGAACTCGCTGCGGGGCAGGTGCAGGTCAAGCCCCTGCGCGGCGGCGAACAGCGGAATTTCCCCCTCAACGACATGCACGCCCTGTCCGGGCACCTTCTGCAGCAGGAGAACAGGTAAGCTCATGGCCGAAAAAATCACCATCCAGCACGAGCATCAGAAATACATCCAGCCCCTGGGCGACTGGCGCCGCACCCATTCCTGCTGCAGCCTGAGTGCCAAGGACGTGGGCGCCAAGGTCTGCCTCATGGGCTGGGTGCAGTTCCGGCGCGATCACGGCGGGCTGATCTTCATCGACC
>CAZNSV010000532.1:0-2437 GCA_964575775.1 uncultured Desulfovibrionaceae bacterium | reverse complement strand
AGCACTTTTCCAGGGAGCGTTCGCTCATGAGCGAGTCTGCCTTGCGCCCCATGGCGTGCAGGCGCTGGGGGTCCTGCAGCAGCTCGGCCACGGCGCGGCTGAAGGCTCCGGCATCGTCCGCCGGGACCACGCAGCCGGTCTCGCCGGGCAGGATATTCTCCTGGGGGCCGCCCTGGTCCGTGACGATCACCGGCAGGCCCGAGGCCTGGGCCTCCAGCACCACCTTGCCGAAGGTGTCCGTGGTGCTGGGGAACACGAAGAGGTCCGAGGAGGCGTAGGCCTGGGCCAGGTCCTCGCCGTCCAGGTTGCCGGTGAACACGCAGTTCAGGCCGCGCAGGTTCTGCTCCATTTCCTGGCGGTAGGGGCCGTCGCCCACCAGCACCGTGTGCAGCCCCGGCACCCGGCCCGCGACCTCCCGGATGACCTGCTCCAAGAGGGGCATGTTCTTTTCCTTGGAGATGCGCCCCACATAGATGAGCTTGGGGCCGCCGTTGAGGCTGTAGCGCTTGAAGAAGCCGTTGCGCTTGGCCGGGGTGAAGCGCGCGGTGTCCACGCCCCTGGGATAGGTGCGGATCTTCCCGGCCTGGACCCCCCGGGCCACGAGCTCCTGGCCGATGGCGTTGGAAGGCGCGTAGACCACGTCCAGCTCGTTGTGGAACCAGACCATGTAACGCCACATCAGCTCCTCCATGGCGTGGTCGCCGGTGAGGTGCAGGGCGTACTGCGGCAGGGCCGTGTGGTAGGTCCCGGCCAGGGGCAGTTTGAGGATGCGGGCGATGAGCATGCCCGCCAGCCCCACCGGGCCGGGGGTGGCCACGTGGATGTGGGTGTACTCCCCCTCGTAGATGTGGCGCAGCATCTCCAGGACCGGCGGATAGAGCAGCTTGAGCTCGGGATACTCGGGCAGCTCGTACTCGCCGATGGGCTGGAAGTTTTTCAGGTGCTGCGAGAGCTGTCGCACCGCCGGGTGCGAGGTGATGACCCGGAAGTCCTTGTCCCCGGACTTTTCCGCCAGCCGGATGTGCTCCTGCAGGGTGATGGCCACGCCGTTGGTCTCGCAGAAGGTGTCCGTGAAGTGGGCCAGACGGAAGGGCCTGGCAGGCGCGGCAAGGGGCAGCCCACGCCGCACCTGCTTCACGCGCTCCAGGGCCTGGCGACAGAAGGCGCGGTCCTTGGTGAACAGGGTGTAGGCCACGAAATAGGGCGAGAGGGCCGTATACAGGGCCCCGGCCGAGGCCACGGTCTGGAAGACCTCGAAGATGTTGGCCCGGGACACGTTGTCCAAGAGGTGCGCGGCATAGTTCGCCAGCACGCGGTGCACGGTGCGGTTGGTGAAGTCGAACCAGCGCTCCTCGGCCTCGTCCCGGGTCTCCGGCGCCTTGCGGGCGCGCTCCAACAGCCCGGGGTCGGCCTGAAAGACCTGCTCGGCCATGGCCCGCAGCAGGGGCGCGGGCTTCTCGGGCAGGGCACCCTTGCGCCGCAGCAGGCCGGAGTTGTGCACCGCGGCCTGCAGCCGGGTGAAGGCTCCGGAGACCCCGGCCGGGTCAGGGGATTCCGGCGCCAGGGAGAGGTCCAGGAACTTGAGGAAGCGGTCCTTGTTGACCTTGGGCCCCAGGCCGTACTTGTCCTTGAAGAACTGGAAACCGATGCCGTAGAGGTTGTGGGCCATGGTCAGGGGCGAGGCGTGTTCGCCCCGGGCCCGGGAACGCCCCTCCCGGATGCCGGTGAAAAAGCTTTCCAGATCGGTGGCGCCGGGCACCTCGGTGTGGATGCGGGCGATGTTCAGGCCGCTGTGGTCGTCGGACCCGCCCGTGAGGCTCTTGCGCCAGGGTGTTTCGCCCACGGGCTCCAGCTTGTGGCGCTCGGCCAGGCGCCGCATGGTGGTCGCGTCCAGCAGGGAGAGAATCTTGCGCAGGTGGTTGTTCTGCATGCCGTCCCGGGTGCCGTTGATCTCGAAGACCGAAAAGAGCAGCAAGAGCTGCTCCAGATGGGCCGGGGTGAGCTTGTCGTTGCAGGCGTAGAGCGGGTGCGCCACGCCGTGCCGGATGCCCGCCTGCCGCAGGTAGGCGGCGAGCTCGAAGATGTTGAAGCGCAGCTTCTGGATCTCGGCGTGCTGGGCCTCGGTGATGTCCCAGGCCAGGACGTGGACCTTGCAGCCGTCCTCCGGGAACCAGGCCGTGATCTCCTCGCTGACGAAGACCCCGGGCAGGTGGGCGATGGACAGGACCCCGTCGATGGTGTTGTGGTCGCTGATGGTGACCAGGTCCATGCCCTTGCCCCTGGCCAGCCGGTAGAGGGCCTCGGGCTCCACGAAGCTCTCCGGGCAGCCGAGCTTCTGGAGGAACCACTGGGAGGGCTTGGCGGAATGCTTGGAATGGACGTGCAGATCGATCCTCATGACTCACCCCTTTGTTGCGCGCAAGACCACGAAAACAGG
>CAZNSV010000531.1:0-2446 GCA_964575775.1 uncultured Desulfovibrionaceae bacterium | reverse complement strand
CCACCCTGGGGTGGGCGCCCCTTCGACCTGACGAAACGGCGCAAACTAATCTGGACGCATTGTAATCTTGCGCAAAAAAACAATCATATTAGAAAGTTAGATTGACGGGGTATTCTCAGTCGTGTGCGCCAAGCTCGGCAACTTCACCGGGTAGTGTGCAGAGTCTTCAGCCCAAAGAAAGACCATGGCATGTGGATGCTTGCGACCAACCCACATCTCCCCGACGGAGGATGCCTGGTCAAGACAAAGCCCCCGCGCGCTCCCGTCGAGTCTTGGCCAGACGGTCAGGGGGCAGCGCAGGGGCCGAGTCACGGTTGGCCCGTGTGTGAGTGCCGTGCGTTATTCCAACAGCTTCCAGTCGCCGTTCTCGATGGTGACCATGGCGAAGGCGCTGGAATCGAGGCCGTTATGGTCCTCGGGGCTGAGGTTGAAGATCCCGGCGGTGCCCACATGCCCCTGAATCTGTTCCAGGGCGTCACGAATGGCCTTGGGATCGTCGGAACCGGCCTTCTCGATGGCCTCGGCCAGGAGCATCACGGCATCCCAGCCGTGGCCGCCGAAGGTGGAGACTTCACCGGAGAAACGCCCCTCGTAGAGACTCTTGTACTGGGTCAGGACTTCCTTTTGCGGGTGGTCGGCCGGGATCTGCTCCGTGACGATGATCCGCCCGGAAGGCAGGAGCAGCCCTTCGGCGGCGTCGCCGGCCAGTTCGATGAACTTCTTGGAAGCCACGCCGTGGCTCATGTAGAGCGGGATGTTCAGGCCCAGCTGCTTGCGGTTGCGGGCCACCACGGCGGGGCCGGGGTTGGTGCCCCAGCAGATGATGGCGTCGGGGCCCAGGTCCTTGATCTTGGTCAGTTGGGCCGTCATGTCCGTATCCTTGGGACCGTAGACCTCATCGGCCACCAGTTCGAAGCCAGAGGCGGGCACCAGCTCCTGGATGAAGGCGCGCCCGGCCTGGCCGAAGCCGTCGGACACGGTGATGGCCGCGATTTTCTTGTAACCCTGGGCCTTGGCGTGCTCCAGAATCTTTTCCACGGCGTAGCGGTCCGAGGGGGTGTTCTTGAACACGAAGGGCTGCACCGGCACCACGATCTTTTCCGCCGAGGCGCAGGACATGAGCGGCACCTGATGCTGTTCGGCCTTCATGACCACGGCCAGGGTGTTGCCCGAAGTGGTGGGCCCCATGACCGCCACCACTTTGTCCTTGCGCAACAGCTTGTCGATGTTGAGCACGCACTTGTTAACGTCGGTCTCGTCATCGTAGATGATGGCCTTCAGGGGGCGTCCCAGCACACCGCCCCTGGCATTGACCTGCTCGATGGCCAGTTCCACGGAGTTCTTTTCCGGTTCCCCGAGGAACGAGGCCGGGCCGGTGATGGAAAACACGGCCCCCAGCAGGATGGGCTCCTGCGCCACAGCCCGACAGGGCAACAGCAGGACACACGCGAGAAGCATTGTACACCGCAAGACGTTTCGCATCGTTTCCTCCATGATCGTGGTCAAATGATTGCCCTGAACGGTTAAGCACTTGTAGTTGGGCTCATGCGGTCCCTCGGCGCGGCGAGGAGGCATTGAGAGCCGCGCGACACCCCACGGCGAACGACACCCGGCAGCCGTCTGGGGCTGGAGGGGGTGTACATCTTTTTCGCACAAGGTGCTAGCGCGAGCTGAGCCCCGCCCCGGCCTTTTCCGCATCCAGGACAGCGCGCTGGACGTCGGCCTCGGCCTCTTCCAGCACCGCCTGCAGGGCCTGCTGCAGCCCCTGCACCAGACCCTTGGCGCTGCGCTCCTCCAACGCAATGGTCTGCACATAATCCTTGCCGAAGAGCACCTTGTAGTCGGCCAGCTGGTCCTGGAGCAGAAACACCTGCAGCTCGAGCACAGCCGTGGCTCGTTCCGGCTCGCTGAAATCTCCGTGCAACCGGGTCACCGAGGCCTCCAGCACATAGTCCTGGCGCATGGCGCTGGTACCGGGCACCACGTGGCTGAAGATCCGGGAACCGGCGAACCAGGTCAGCAGCGACTCGGTGAGCATGTCCTGGGGCTGAACCAGGAACTGATTGTAGTAGTCGGTCTCGTAGGATTCCGGGCCGGTGCGGTAGACCAGCTCCCGGGACATGAAGGACGGCGCCACGCGCACCCGGCGGATCTTGAGCACGCCGTTGTCCCCGGTCTCGCAGATATGCATGGGGCGGCTCACCTGCAGGACGTAGAGGTGCTTCACGGGGTCGGGTTGTTTGAGGACGGACCCGCCCCCGCATGCGGTCAGGGTGCAGAGCAGCAGCAGGGCTGCCGGAACGATGCGCAAACATGGGGTCACGGCAGTTTCTCCGGCTCGATTCTTCTGGGGGGCTCGCTGAAGAGCAGCCGCGCGGGCTGCCGCTTCACGTCCTCCACCAGCTCGTTGATGTTCTCGATCATGCTCCTGGTATCTTCCACGATG
>CAZNSV010000530.1:0-2458 GCA_964575775.1 uncultured Desulfovibrionaceae bacterium | reverse complement strand
CCCCGCGCCCGCTCACTAGGTGGCAGGCGGTCATGAAGATGCTGTCCAGGTCGGGGCGCTCCTCGCGGTCCACCTTCACGGGCACGAAGGTCTGGTTGAGCAGGTAGGCCAGCTCGGTGTTCTCGAAGGATTCGCGCTCCATGACGTGGCACCAGTGGCAGGTGGCGTAGCCGATGGAGACCAGCAGGGGCTTGTCCTCGGCCCGGGCCTTGGCAAAGGCCTCGGCGCCCCAGGGGTGCCAGTCCACGGGGTTGTGGGCGTGCTGCAGAAGGTAGGGGCTCAGTTCGTTGATCAGACGGTTGGGTTGCCGGCTCATGAGGCCTCCGATGCGGTTTGGGGAGTCTGGGGCGCGGGCTTGGGGGCCAGATAGCGCCCCCCAAGGAAATAGAAGAGGAACTTGGCGCTTTCCATGACCAAGGCCTGGGCGCTGTCGCGGTCCTGCCACCATTCTTTCGCGAAGGGCTCGTAGGGCGAGCCCACCACCTGGAACGTGCAGGACTTCAGATTGTCCGCGAAGATGTAGGTGGTGCGCCGGACATGGAAGGGCGAGGTCACCACCAGCAGGCGCATGCGGCCGTTCTCGGTTCCGGCGGCGGCACAGAGCCGCTCCAGCTCCAGGGCCTCCTGCACGGTGCTGATGGAGCCGAACCCGAAGGTGGCCACGTCCGCCTCGGGCACGCCCTTGATGCGCAGGATGCTCTGGGCCACTTCCTCGTCATGGGGCGCGGGCACACCCAGGGCGTCCAGCTCTTGGCGGACCCGGTTGCGGTAGAGCGTGCTCACCAGGACCTTGGGCGCCAGCCCCTGGGTGTAGAGGTCCGCGGCGTGGAGGGCCCGAGCCTGGGAACCGGCCAGGCTGACGATGTAGTCGGCGGGGTGCGGCTCTTCGTCCAGCGGCAGCCACCACCCGGCAGTGAGCAGCAGCAAGGCCAGGACCAGCCCCCCCGCCAGGGTCAGGAAACCCAGCAGCTTGAGAAAGGCGCGGAACAGGTTGCCCATGGTCATCCTTCTGCTTGGGCGGCTGGTGCCGCTGTTGGATTCAGTCCGATTCCGGGGCGCACTCCGCCTCATCCGGTGCGTTGGGCTCTTCCGCCGGATCATCGGTGGCGAACATGCGCTCGTAGCGCGCCTTGAGGGCGGCGAAACGCCCCTCCAGGATGGCCTGCCGGGCCTGACGCATCATGTCGAGGTAGAAAGCCAGGTTGTGCAGGGTGTGCAGCCGGTAGGAGAGCAGCTCCTTGGCCACGTAGAGGTGCCGCAGATAGGCCCGGGAAAAGGTGCGGCAGGTGTAGCAGGAGCACTCCGGGTCCAGGGGGCCGGGGTCCTCGCGGTACTCCAGGCGTCGGATGTTCACCTTGCCCTGGGAGGTGTAGAGCGTGCCGTTGCGGGCATTGCGCGAGGGCAGCACGCAGTCGAACATGTCCAGGCCGGTCTCGATGCCCTCCAGGATGTCCAGGGGCGTGCCCACGCCCATGAGGTAGCGCGGCTTGTGCGCGGGCAGCAGGGGCGTGCAGGAGTGCAGGAAGCGGTACATCACCGCCATCTTCTCGCCCACGCTGAAGCCGCCCAGGGCGTAGCCGTCAAAGGGTATGGCCGTGATCTCCGCCGCGCTCTGCTCCCGCAGGTCCTGGAAAAAGCCCCCCTGCACGATGCCGAAGAGCAGGTTGTCGCCGCTGCCCTGGGGGTAGAACTCGCGGGAGCGCCGGGCCCAGTCCGTGGTCAGGGTCAGGGACTTGGCCGTGTAGTCCCGGTCCGCGCCGTAGGGCACGCACTCGTCCAGCACCATCATGATGTCCGAGCCCAGGCTGCGCTGGATGCGCACCACCTTTTCAGGGGCAAAGAAGTGCCGCGAACCGTCGATGTGGGACTGGAACTGCACGCCCTCGGGGGTGATGCGCCGCAGAGCGCTGAGACTGTAGACCTGAAAGCCCCCGGAGTCCGTGAGGATGGGGCCGCGCCAGCCCGAGAAGCCGTGCAGCCCCCCGAATTTCTCCACCAGCTCCGGACCGGGGCGCAGGTACAGGTGGTAGGTGTTGCCCAGAATGATGCGGCTGCCAATGTCCTCCAGATCGTGGGGGCTTAGGGCCTTGACGCAGCCCTGGGTGCCCACGGGCATGAAGATGGGCGTGGGCACGATGCCGTGGGCCGTGGCCAGTTCTCCGGCCCGGGCGCGGCCGTCCTGCCCCAGGACGCGAAAATCCCCCACCGGGCGGTCCTGGGGGCGCTGAAAGGGATGGTCGCAGTCCGCCGCTGCGGCTGCGCGCAAGGATTCATGCATGGCTGTTGGTTCCGTTGCAGTTGTCGTGTGGGGTTCAGGGGCCCGGGGGCGTCTCCCTGCTTGCCATGTCCGGCAGGTGGGGCGCAAGCCTTTGCACGTGCCGCTGAGCCAGCTCCCGGCAGCTGCCGCAGGCCCGGCAGTCCAGGGTGCAGTCGCCCACCAGGGCCAGGAAATTCGGGG
>CAZNSV010000529.1:0-2473 GCA_964575775.1 uncultured Desulfovibrionaceae bacterium | reverse complement strand
GCCTGGAAATCCGGCGCAGGATGCAGGACCTCCAACGCCACCCCCTGCCCCAGGCGGACCATGGTCCCGGCCTGCCACAGCTCCCCGGTGCCCCAGCCGCGTCGCGCCAGCAGCTCCCGCAATTCCCCGATCCGCCCCTCCTGGGGCAGCCGACCGTTGGCGGCAAAGCGCCCCACCCGGAATTGTCGCAGGGGGTAGAGCAGCCCCAGGCTGTGGTCGCTGTCCGCGTGGGACAGCACCACCCAGTCCAGCCAGGGGGGGCGTCCGGCCGTGAGCACCGGCGCCACCACGGCCCGCCCCACGTCGAAGGTGCCCAGGGGAAAGCCGCCGCCGTCCAGCAGCAGGCGCTTGCCGCCGGACAGCTCCAGCAGCAGGCTCTGCCCCTGCCCCACGTCGAGCAGGCGCAGGCTCACCCCGCGCTCCAGGCTGTGCAGCGCGGCCCCCAGACTTGGCAGGCAGAGCAGCGTCAAGGCCAGTGGCAGGGCCAGGAGCCAGGAGCGGGGGCAGGACTCGGCCCGCTGTCCCGCATTGCGCTGGCGCAAGTACCGCAGCCCCACCAGCACGCCCAGGAGTAGCAGCACCCAGTAGCCCACCCAGCCCGGCCACCAGGGGCGCATGGGGGTCCAGGACGGCAGCCAACCCGCGGCCTGGGCCTGGGCCAGAAATTCCAGGCAGCGCTCCACCGGCCAGGCAGCGACGCCGAACAGCCGCTCCGCCACGCCGGGCAATCCCAAGAGCAGGGCCCCCAATCCGGCAAAGGCCAGGGGCATGACCAGCGTGCCCAGCAGGGGCAGCCAGAGGGCGTTGAACCAGAGGGCCCCTTGCAACTCGCCGAACTGCCAGACCACCAGGGGCATGAGGGCCAGCTGGGCGCTTGCGCTCACCAGCAACAGCTCCAGGGGCGCCAGCAGCATGCGCCGCAGAATGCGGCCAAGCCTGTGGCCCAGGGGGCCACAGGTTCCGCCGCCTTGCGGGCTGGGCGCGTCGGAGGGGGCGAGTGCGTCGGACATTGGGAGGGAGCCCTGCGGAAGCTCCGGCGCGGCACGACGGAACCGCGCGGCAAGCAGCCGCAGCAGCTCCCTTCGCAGGCTCAGCCAGGCCGCGATTCCGGCCACGGCCACGGCCGAGAGCTGCAGCCGGATGTCCAGGACCAGCTGCGGTGCGGCCAGGAGCAGGCAGCCCACGGCCAGGAACAGCCCGTCCAGGAGCACGTTGCCGCGCCCCCGCAGGAGTAGCAGCCCCCAACAGAAGAACATGAGCCCGGCGCGCAGCAGCGAGGGGGAGAAGCCGCCCAGCCAGAGGTAGCCCGGCACCAGCACGGCCCCGGCCAACACGGCCAGCTTTTGTCGGGGCAGGACGGAAAAGACCTGGGGCCGGAGCAGCCCCACGCCCCGGGCCAGCAGCACCCCCAGCAACACCACCAGCCCCACGTGCAAACCGGAGAGGGCCAGGCTGTGGGCCACGCCGCCCAGGCGGAAGAGCTCCACGGTCTCGGGCAGGAGGAAGAAGCGCTCCCCGAAGAGCAGGGCCAGCAGCACCGCCCGCCCCTGCCCGGCTTCGGGCCGCAGCACCGGCAGCAGCTCCGCCCGCAGGGCCTCGCGGGGGCGCAGGTCCAGACGCGGCGTATCCTCCAGCAATCGGGGGGCGCCGAAACTCCCCTTGCTCCAGGCCGTGTGCGTCACTCCGCGCCGCTGCCAGTGGGCCGCGTAGTCCCAGGTGTCAGCGTTGGCCATACCCCGCAAGGGGCGCAGCCGCAGCGTCACCCCCAGCCGCTGCCCCGGCACCGGACGCAACGCGGGCTCCAGCCAGGTCCAGAGCACCCTTCCGGTCAGGGATTGCGGGGCTGTGGTGTCGGACGCTCCGGCGCCGCTTGCCGTCACCTGGTCCAGGACCACCTGCAGCCGCTGGCCGGGGCGCTCCTCCACCTGCAGCACCCGCCCCGTGTACCGGACTTCCGGGGACGTGTCCTGCCCGACCTCCGGCAACGGTGGGGGCGCCACCCACAGGCCGACTCCCGCGCCCAGGCCGAAGAGGAGCAGAGTCGCGAGCAGACGCCCCCGGCGCAAGGTCGGCAGCAGCAACACCAGAAAACCCAGGCCGCAGAGCGCGGCAGTCAAGCCATGGGGCGCGGTCAGGCCCAGGACGTAGGCCGCGAACAGGGCCTGCGGGGTCAACAAGGGGGCCAGGTGCGGCAGGCCCACACGGTCCTGTGCTGCAGGCATGGCGCCGTCCTGGGGGCGATGGGTGCCGGAGCGGAAAGCGGAGAGCTATCCGACCATGGTCTTACTGCCTCGCCCCACTCCCTGGCGCGGCCGTGCCCTGACGCAGGGTGCTGCCCACCTCGGGATCGAAGGAATAGGGCTCGATGGCCACGGCGCCGAAATGGCGCTTCTCGAAGCTGGTGAGCTCGCGCGCCGCCGGGGCTTTGTCGGGCTGCACGTCCGCCACGGTGTCGGGCTTGTCCAGCACCACG
>CAZNSV010000528.1:0-2474 GCA_964575775.1 uncultured Desulfovibrionaceae bacterium | reverse complement strand
TCCTCCACCATGGGCCCCATCATTCCGCCCTCCATTTTCATGGTCATCATGGGCGTGACCACGGGCCTGTCCATTGGCGGGCTCTTTGCCGCGGGCATCCTGCCCGGACTCATGCTGGGGCTGTCCATGATGGCCCTGAGCTTCTTCATCGCCCAGCGGCGCAAGTTCCCCCGCGACACCGAGCCCGTGACCCTGGGCCGCGTGCTGCGCGAAGGCAAGAGCGCCGGTCCGGCCTTGCTCGCGCCCCTGATCATCCTGGGCGGCATCCTCCTGGGCATCTTCACCCCCACCGAGGCCGCGGCCGTGGCCGTGCTCTACGCCCTGTTCCTGGGGCTCTTCGTCTACCGCGAGCTCGATGCCAAAAAGATCTTCAACGTCCTGGTGCAGAGCGGCATCACCACCTCGGTGCTGCTCCTGATCATCGGCACGGCCAACATCTTCGCCTGGGTGCTCACCTCCGAGCAGGTGCCCATGCGCATCGCCCAGGCCATGCTGACCATCAGCGAAAACCCCTACGTGCTCCTGCTGCTCATCAACTGCCTGCTGCTGTTCATCGGCATGTTTCTGGAAGGAGGGGCGGCCATCATCATCCTGGCGCCCACGCTCCTGGCCGTGACCACCCAGGTGGGCATCGACCCCATGCACTTCGGGGTGATCATGGTGCTGAACATCGCGGTGGGGCTCCTGACGCCGCCGCTGGGGGTCTGCCTCTTCGTGGTCTGCGGGGTCACCGGGCTGAGTCTGCCCGTGGTCACCAAGGCCGTGCTGCCCTTCCTGGCCGTGGAAATCCTGGTACTTCTGGTGGTTACCTACTTGCCGGACCTGGTGTTGTTTCTCCCCAGGCTCATGGGGTATATTTAGAGCATCTTAACCTTGGCAAGGTTTGGATGCTCTTATGCATTTTCCTGAAACAATTGGCAATTGCTTCAGGAGGGAGCCTTGTTTCAAGGCGAAAATGCGCTAGGTCGCCAGTATCGGGGCCCTTGACTGAGGTGGCCCCTCTCTCTTACACCTCGCGTTCTCTTGAACGCGGCAGACGCGGAGTTGTCCCGTGCTTCAGGTCAATGCAGCGGTCCAGTCCCTGCGCTTCAGCGTGATCCGTCAGATGGGGCTGCGCGCCCGCAACTACGCCGACGTCATCTCCCTGGGCATCGGCGAGCCGGACATGCACACCGCCCCCCATGTGTGCAACGCGGCCCATGCCGACGTCTGCGCCGGATTCACCCACTACGCCCCTTCCCAGGGTGACGGCGAACTGCTCCAGGCCCTGGTGTGCGAGCTGCGGGGGCGCGGCTACCCGGCAGCGGAAGAAGGGCTCATCGTGACCCACGGCGCCATGCACGGCCTGGCCTGCGCCATGCGCGCGGCCCTGGAACCCGGGGACGAGGTGCTGGTCCCGGCCCCGCATTTTCCGGACTACCGGGCCCACGTGCTCTTTGCCGGGGGGGTGCTGCGCGAGATTCCCACCAGCTTCGAGCAGGGGTTCCTGCCCCGGCCCGAGGACGTGGAGGCGGCCATCACCCCGCGCACCCGGGTGCTGCTGCTCAACTCCCCCTGCAACCCCACGGGCGCGGTGCTGCCCCCGCAATTGCTGGACGCGCTGGCCGAGCTGGCCGTGCGTCGCAACCTGCTGGTCTTTTCCGACGAGGTCTACGACCGCATCTGTTTCGCGGGGCCCTGCGAGAGCATCGTCACCCGTCCCGGCCTGGCCGAGCGTACCGTGGTCTTCAACTCCTTCTCCAAGGCCTACGCCATGACCGGCTGGCGCGTGGGCTTCGCCCTGGGGCCGCGTTGGTTCATGGAGCAGATGATCAAGGTGGTCAGCTTCACCATGGCCAGCGTGAACACCCCGGGCCAGCGGGCCGCCCTGGCGGCGCTCAGGGGCGATCAGGCTCCCTTCCTGGCCCTGGCCGAGGAGTTCCGGCGCCGCAGTGCCTACGTTTACGAGCGGCTGGCCGCCATGCCCGGCATCCGGGTGCACAAGCCCGCCGGCTCCTTCTACCTCTTCCCCGAGGTGGCGGCCCTGGATCCGGACGGGGAGCGTTTCGCCCTGGAGCTGCTCGACCAGGAGCAGGTGGTGGTGATTCCCGGCTTCACCTTCGGCGCCGGGGGGCAGGGTTGCGTGCGTCTGGCCTGCACCGTGCCCCTGGAGCGCCTGGAGCGGGCCATGGACCGCATGGCCCGGTTCGTGGCCCGGCATCCCGGACCCGGGGCGCGCCAGGCGGGTGCGGCATGAGCCGCTTCCAGGTGGATCGGGAGACGCGCAAGGCCCTGCGCGCCGTGCTGGGCCCCCAGGGGCTGCTGGAGGCGCCCGAGGACCTCTTGTGCTATTCCTTCGATCTGTTCGCGCGGGGGCTGCCCGAGCTGGTGGCCCTGCCCGCCAGCACGGAAGAGACCGCGGCGGTGTTGGCCCTGGCCAACGAGCGCGGCTTGGCCGTGACCCCCAGGGGCGCCGGGTCCTCGCTCACCGGGGC
>CAZNSV010000527.1:0-2502 GCA_964575775.1 uncultured Desulfovibrionaceae bacterium | reverse complement strand
CCCGCAGGTGGTAGGGTTCCTGCCCCAGGCGCAATACCCCCTGCAGTGGCACGCGGCCCTGGCCCTGGGTGCCCTGGGTGCCGAGGCCCTGCAGCGCCACCCCGAGGCCGCCCAGGCCCTGCTGGGACTCTGCACCTTTCCCGAGCCCTCGGTACGCCGCATGGCGGCCCTGGCCGTGGGGCAGATAGGGGGCGACTTTCCCCGCCCCGAGGAGGCCTTGCAGTGCCTGAGCGGACTGCTGGGCGACCCCGAGCCCTCCGTGCGGGGTGCCGCGACCTGGGCTTGGCTGCACTGTGCGCCCCCTGGAAGTACCCTCCCGGACACCGGACCCGCTCCCGAGCGGAGCGACCTGGACAGCGCGGCGGAACAGGCCGCGCACCTTTTCGATGAACCCCTGCGGCTGCCCCTTCCCGCAGCCTTACGCTAAGCGGAGCCCTTCATGTCCCAGCTGTTGCGCAAGACCGTGCTCTTTGCCCGCATGATCAAGATCGAACATTCGGTGTTCGCGCTGCCCTTCGCCTACATGGGCGCGTTCATGGCCGACGGCGGCCTGCCCCAGGGGCGGGTGCTGCTGCTGCTGACCGTGGCCATGGTGGCGGTGCGCTCCTTTGCCATGGGCTTCAACCGGCTGGCGGACCTGCGCTACGATGCGCTCAATCCGCGCACGGCCCTGCGCCCCCTGGTGACTGGGGAGATCGGCGTGGTGGAGACGCGCTGGTTCCTGCTGCTGACGGCGGTGGTCTTCGTGGCGGCCTGCGCCGGGCTGAACCGGGCCTGCCTGCTCCTGTCCCTGCCCACGTTGGGGCTCTGCGCCTTCTACAGCTACACCAAGCGCTTCACCTGGCTCTGTCATTTCGTGCTGGGTGCTGTGCTGGGGTTGGCGCCGGTGGCGGGCTGGTTCAGCGTCATGCCCGGGCTGCCCATGCCGGTGGTGCTGCTCTTTCTGGGCGTGCTGTTCTGGGTGGCCGGGTTCGACATCCTCTACGCCTGCCAGGACACGGCCTTCGACAGCGAGCAGGGGCTGCACTCGGTGCCCGCGCGCTTCGGAGTGGGCACGGCCCTGGCCCTCTCGGGCTTCTGCCACGTGAACACCGTGGTCTTCTTCGCCCTGGCCGGGTGGTCCGCCTGGTTGGGGGGCGCCTACTACCTGGTCTGCGCGCTGGTGGGCGGCATCCTCTACCTGGAGCACCGACTCATTTCGGAACAGGATCTCTCGCGCATCACCCTGGCCTTCTTCACCCTCAACGGCGTGGTGTCCATCCTGCTCTTTCTGGGGGTCCTGGCCGCCCTGTAGCGCGTTTGCGCCTTGCAACAAGGCCCAGGGACTCAGCCCCGCCGCCTGATGACCTGCTCGTTGCAGGGGCCGGTGACGTCGGGCATGGGCTCCTTGCCGGTGACGTAGTGGTAGTAGCTGCGGCGGCCGTCCCAGGTGGGATCCCGCACCGGGATGGAGGAGTGGTAGGCGCGCCCCTTGTTGGTCACGTGCTCGGCCACGAGGCAGTAGCCCATCCTGCCCTCGTACACGCCCATGGAGGCCATGTGGAAGCGGAAGGGGCCGCTGCTGCGCTTGGCCGCCTCGCTGGCCTCGCGCACGGGGATGGTGGCCGGGTCCGCGTAGGCCTTTTCCACGTTGTCCAGATAGCGGGTGATCATGTCGAACTGGGGGCCCACGGCGGCGGCCACTTCGTGGTACTTGGGGTCCTTGCGCACGTTGCTGCCGCCTTGCATGTAGTAGAAGAAGGCGGCCAGGGTGCCGGTCATGATCAGGGCGATGATCAGCACCGCGATGTTCTGTTGGCTTTTGGTCATGGCTTGTTACGCTCGGGTTACGGTTCACCCGTTCCTTGCCAAGCCGGGCGGGAAAAATCAAGCAATGGTCGAAGGATCATCCACGAGCGCGCGCAAGGCCTGGTCGAGCTCGTCAAGACAGCTGCGTAATCCGGGGATCAGCACTGCTACCTGCTGCTGATTCCCCTGCCGGGCCGCCAGTTCCAGAGCCTCGGCCAGGGCGGCGCAGCGCTGTGCCCCCAACGTGGCGGCGTTGCCCTTGAGGGAATGGGCCTGCAGGATCAGGGCCTCCTGGTTGCCGACCGCATGTGCCTCCTCCAGGGCCTGCAGCTTCGCAGGGGCGCTTTCAAGAAAATCGCGGCACACGTCCTTGTAGAGCTCTTCGTCTCCGGCAAAGCGCTCCAGGGCCGACTTCCGGTTCAAGAGCGGCATTTCCCCGGACGCGGCTGCCGAGACGTGAACACTGCCCTGCACAGCGGGTGATGACGCGCGGCCTGCGCCCTTGCCCAGGACAAAACGCTGCAGGGCCTCCAGCACGTCCTCCAGGGACAGGGGCTTGGGCAGGTAGTCGTCCATGCCCGCCTCGAGGTAACTCTCCCGGTCGCCTTTCATGGCATGGGCCGTCATGGCCGTGACGTGCACCCGGGGCGATCCGGCCAGGTCCCGGGCCCGACGGATGCGGCGGGTGACCTCCAGGCCATCCAGGCCGGGCAT
>CAZNSV010000526.1:0-2515 GCA_964575775.1 uncultured Desulfovibrionaceae bacterium | reverse complement strand
TCCAGCTTGAGGATGCGCTCGAAAGCGCGCCGGTTGTGCAATTCGGTGAGCGGGTCGTGCTCGCTCTGGTGCGAGAGGTGCTCCAGCCGCTCCTGCAGGTGCAAGAGGTGCGGATAGGCGGCGCCGTTGATGGGCAGGGCCAGCCACTGTTCGAAATCCGGGCTCTGCGCCAGCTTGCGCCACTCCTCCAGGGGCAGGTCCCGACAGAGCCGGGTGACGGCCACCAGCCGCGAGTTGTCCCGGCCGGGCTCGTCGCACTCGCTGCAGCTGTAATCGCGCAGCAGGCGGCCCAGGGCTTCCATCTCCCTGAGCAGCGCCTCCTTGTCCCCGCAGGGGGGATTGCTACTTCTGTCGTTGTCCATGGCAGTAGAGCAGATACTCCCGGATGAAGGTCTCGAGACGTCCGTCGAGCACGGCTTCCACGTCGCCCACTTCCGCGCCGGTGCGGTGGTCCTTCACCAGACGGTAGGGCTGCAGGGTATAGGTCCGGATCTGGCTGCCCCAGGCAATGGCGTCCTTGCCCGCGTACTGGGCCTGGCGTTCCGCCGCCTGTTTTTGCAGTTCCCGCTCCACCAAACGCGCCTTGAGAATCTTGAGCGCGGTTTCCTTGTTGCGCAACTGGGATTTTTCGTTCTGGCACTGGGCCACGGTGCCGGTGGGCAGGTGGGTGACCCGCACCGCCGAACTGGTGGTGTTCACGCTCTGCCCCCCAGGCCCGCTGGAGCGGAACACGTCCACCCGCAGGTCCTCTTCCCGAATCTCCACCTCGATCTCGGTTTCCACCGCGGGCAGCACGTCCACGGAGGCAAAGGAGGTGTGGCGGCGGCCCGAGGAGTCGAAGGGCGAGATACGGATCAGACGGTGGATGCCGGCCTCGCCCTTGAGCAGACCGTAGGCGTTCACGCCCTTGATCTCCAGGGTCACGCTCTTGATCCCGGCCTCGTCGCCGGGCAGGAGGTCCAGCACCTCGTGGCTGAAGCCTTCTTCTTCGGCCCAGCGTCGGTACATGCGCAGCAGCATCTCGGCCCAGTCCTGAGCCTCAGTGCCCCCGGCCCCCGGGTGGATGTCCAAAATGGCCGCGGCCTTGTCTTCGGGGGCGCTGAGCAGCATGCGCAGCTCGGCCTCCTCGAGCTTGCGGCGCAGCAACTCGATCTGGGACTCCAGGGTGCCGAGCACTTCCGCGCTGGGTTCCTCCTTGGCCATTTCCAGCCAGTCGTCCAGATCCTTTTTCGCGGTATGCAACGCTTCGAGCCGCTGGATGTGGTCGCCCAGCTGGCTTTTTTCCTGCAGGATGGGGGTCAGTTTTTCGGGGCGATCCCAGGCCCCGGGCTTGGAAAGTTCGGCTTCGATTGCGGCGAGGCGTTTGCGGTCCTGCTCCGGGTCAAAGACGCCTCCAGAGGCTGGCGAACTGATCGAGGAGGGGAACGGTCTGGGTTTTCAGGTCGGAGTACTGCAAAATGGCCATGGACGTATGCTCACTTATTGGATTGTTCCGGCACCTTTCGGCGCGGAACGTTGCATGGCCAGCCCCAGGAGCAGCAATACAGCTGCCGCGCCGCTGAGGCCGAGGCCAACATAGGGCTGTAAACCATAGAACGGTGTCTTGTGACTGTAAAGGCCCACTTCCGTGGCCAGACTGGCTGTCTCGAACAGGCCGGCCGACGCCAGGATCTTGCCCCGGGGGTCCACGATGGCCGAGATGCCCGTGTTGGTGGCGCGCACCAGGCTGCGCCCCTGTTCCACGGCTCGCAGCATCGACAGGGCCAGATGCTGGGCCGCGGCCGAGGACCGACCGTACCAGGCGTCGTTGCTGATGTTCACCAGCAGGTTGGCCCCTTCCGCCACCCGGTCCCGGGCCAGTTCCGGGAAAATGGCTTCGTAGCAGATGAGCAGGCCCAGGTTCAAGCGCCCGGAAGGCAAGGGGGCGGTGTGGCGCCCTTGCATGAAGTCGCCCATGCCGGGCACGATCTTGTTCAGGAAGGGCAGGTATTCGCTGAAGGGCACGTACTCGCCGAAGGGCACCAGGTGCTCCTTCTCGTAGACTCCCGTCACCTTGCCGCTCTCGTCCGCCAGGTAGGCCCGGTTGAAGAGTACGTGGTCCCTGGGGCTGGTGCGCTCGTAGCCCGGGGCCCCGATGATCAGCGGGGTGCGCATGTCCCGGACCAGGCGCAGCACGGTGCGGGTATGCTCCCGATCCTCCTGAAAAAAGAAGGGCATGGCCGTCTCCGGCCAGACCAGCAGGTCCAGGCGCACGGGGCGCTGCTCCACCAACAGGGCGCTGCTCAGGTTCACGTATCGCTCCACCGTGGCCTGCTGGAAGGCTTCGTCCCACTTGGCGCCCTGGTCGATGTTGCCCTGCACCAGCCCCACCATGGCCATGGCGTCAGGCGGCAGGGGGCGCGACAACGCGAAGTGACCGTAAAGGGGCACGCTGACCAGCACCAACAGCCCCAGCACCAGGCCGCCGTGCGGGGCCAGCACGGGCAGGGCGGCGCCCAGGGCCAGCCAGGCAGCC
>CAZNSV010000525.1:0-2521 GCA_964575775.1 uncultured Desulfovibrionaceae bacterium | reverse complement strand
GCCGCGCAGCAGCCGGTCCGAGAGGTCCACCGTGGTGCCCAGGGGGCAGAGCCAGCCGCAGAACAAGCGCCCCACCAGTGGTGTCACCAGGAGCAGCAGCACCAGGCCCAGGCTGCCGGGCAGCCATTCCCGCGCCGCCAGGACCGTGGGCACCTGTCCGGCCGGGTCCAGGCGCAGGAAGAGGTCCGGGTGCAGCAGCTGGGCCAGGCGCCCGGCAAAGGGCCAGACGCTCTGCCAGAGCAGCAGCAGGAAGAGCCCCAGGCTCAGGGCCTGGACCACCCGCTGCACGCGTGGCAGGCGCCTTGCTCCGGCCATCAGGCCGCCACTTCGCGGATGGTCAGGGCCGCCAGGTCCATGCGCCCCAGCCCCCGCTCATGGGCCAGGCGAATGTGTTTGACCTGGTTGGGCTGCATGGCGCGCCCCCACCATTCGAAGCGCGCCACGGTGCAGGCGTCCGCGGCCACGGGGTCGCGGGAGGCGATGACCGTGTCCGGGGTGAGCACCTTGCCGGGCCCGTAGGGGCCGTTGGTGGAGAGCACGCGGGTGGCGTCGATGACCGTGAGCTGGGGGCGCAGCAGGGTGTTCAGATCCACGATGGCCTCGCTGAGGTCGTAGCGCGAATGCAGGGCCCCCCGGTTCCAGATCAGCCCCATCATGCCCTTGAGGGCCAGGCTGACCCCTGTGGCGCCGTGGGACTTGGCCACGGGCGCGGCAATGAGCACGTCGGCCTGCAGGGCGTCGCGCATGAAGCCGTTCTCGCGCATCTCGCGCCCCTCGGGGATTGCGGTATCAATAAAGAAGGAAGCGCTCTCCAGGGCCCTGACCACCACCTTGCTCCCCAAAGGGGCGCAGGCCGCGGCAATGCCCGAGCGCTCCAAACAGAGCGCGCCGGAACGCAGAGGGTAGTCCAGGACGCGCACGTCGGCGGCCCCGGCCTCCAGACACATGGCGGCCAGCTCGTGTACCACTTCGGGGTGGGTGGTGGTGGCCCAGTCCGGGGGGTTGGCGAAGCTCATGTTGGGCTTGATGCAGACCTTCTGGCCGGGGCTGACAAAGGCGGCCATGCCGCCCAGCAGTTCCACGGCCGCGCGGGTGGCGGCGGCTGGGGCGCCCTTGGCCACGCCGATGTCGGGCAGGGGTTCGGCGCTCAGGAGCGGCGCGGCGGGAAGGAGCTCGGCGCCCGCGGCCAGCAGCACGGCCGGAGCGAGACGGCGGGTCAGGAAAGTTCTGCGGTTCATGCCGCCGGCGGCATGGGTCGGGGTCGTCTTGAGAGGTCTGGTCATCGCGGCCTCCGATAAAAAGGGGCTGCGCCGGTGCGGCGCGGGACAGGGCTGGGCGGACTATTGTTCAGTTATATCCTGAGGCAGTACGCGTCAATGGCGTGCAACGCCGGATTCTCGAGTTCCTGCCTGAAGCGGCTCTCGGGGGGAGCAGGCAGGGTGACTTTGGCCAAGTCCTTGGTGTCCATCGAATTTCTTTGCACTCTTGACACCACTGTTTCGGGAGGCTATCTGCAAACGGCCGGCGACGCCTTGCGCAAAGCCTCTTTGCCATGGCGCGCCGCAACCAAGGCTGCGAAGGCCCGTCCGGGAAACCCCTTTCATGCCCGAGACGCAGAGGCCATAATAAACATGATTTGGAGGCTATGATGGGTTACAAAGTCACGGTTGATGTGGACAAGTGTGTCGGTGACGGCGAATGCGTCGACGTTTGCCCTGTGGAAGTGTATGAACTGCAAGACGGCAAGGCTGTCCCCGTCAACGAGGACGAGTGCCTGGGCTGCGAATCCTGCGTGGAAGTCTGCGAGTCCGACGCCATCACCATCGAAGAAAGCTAGCCGTAACGTACGACAAGCCTACGCCGCGTCCGGCCCGACCGGGCGCGGCGTCTTTTTTCCCGGCTCCGGGCCCGGCGGCGACGTCAGCGCCTGGTTGCCATTTCCGGCACAAAGACCTTGCCTTCGGGGGCTGACAACCAGCCCTGGAGGTATTATTACCCAAAGCACGCAATGGAACGCCATTGTGTTGCCGGGAATCTTGAGCACGACCACGCCGTCGGCGTGATCCGGTCGGCGCAGCCGCCGGAGCAGAAAGCCAAATGATTTCCGCTCCATGCACAACATGGACCTGCAGGCCGCGTCGCCCAAGGGTGCGCGGCACGACACTCGCCCAAGGAGCTGCGCATGCACCACGATTTTTCCCCGTTTTTCGAGAAGTACGAACAGATGGTCCGCGAGGTGGACGCTGTTTTCGAGCGGGTGCGCGCCGCGCACCCCGAGGCCGTCACCTGCGGCCTGGGCTGCAGCGACTGCTGCCACGCCCTCTTCGACCTGAGCCTGGTGGAGGCCATGTACCTGAACCAGCGCTTCCACGAAACCTTTTCGGGCATGAAACGCTCGGAGATCATGGACCGGGCCGGTGATGCCGACCGCGCGGCCTACAAGTTCAAGCGCCAATTGTTCAAGGCTGAAATTAAAACAGAGAAGGATATATAAAATGTACGGTTCACTTAAAAGATCAGA
>CAZNSV010000524.1:0-2530 GCA_964575775.1 uncultured Desulfovibrionaceae bacterium | reverse complement strand
ATCGAGGAGCAGCGCGAACCTTCGGCCTCCGTGGTCCTGAAGCTGGTTCAGGGCAAGAAGATGGAGAACAAGGAAGTGCAGGCGGTGCTCAACCCGGCGACCATGGCCGTGGACGGCCTGGAAAAGAGCCGCGTCACCATCACGGACGCCGCGGGCAAGATTCTCTACTCCCCGGCCGACGACTCCACCATGGAGGGCATGACCACCACCCAGCTCGAGTACAAGCTCACCCTGCAACAGACCCTGGAGCGGCGCATCGAGGAGATGCTCTTCCCGGTCATCGGCCCGGGCCGCGTCATCGCCAAGGTCAACGCCGACCTGGACTTCAGCCAGAAGACCATCCAGAAGGAGGAGTTCGACCCGGAAAGCGCGGTGGTCCGTTCCGAGCAGCGCAGCGAGGAAACCACCCAGGGCCGGGCCAATACCGAGTCCGGCATCCCCGAGGCCAACTTCCGTGGGGACGGCATTGCCGGGGCCGTGAGCCAGCAGCAGAGCACCCGGGAAACCCGGACCACCAATTTCGAGATCAACAAGGTGGCCCAGCAGATCGTGGCGCCCACGGGCACCGTGGACCGGCTGTCCGTGGCCGTGATCGTGGACGGCACCTATGAAAAGAACGCCGAGACCGGGGAGTTCGTGTTCACCCCGCGCAGCGACGAAGAAATGGGGCGCATCCGGGCCCTGGTCCAGAACGCCGTGGGCTACGATACCGCGCGCGGCGACGCCATCGAGGTCTCCACCATCGCCTTCGGTGGGCCGGACCTGGAGCTCAAGCCCAGCCTGGCGGCCATCATCATGGAATACGCCATGCGCTTCGGCAAGCCGCTGCTCTCCGCGCTGCTGATCTTCCTCTTCATGCTCATGGTGGTGCGCCCCGTGATCCTGGCCCTCATCCGCCCCCGTGTGGAAGGCGAGATGGTGGAAGGGCTGGAAGGGCTGCCGGAAGGGCAGGAACGGCTGGCGCTCATGGAGGGTGACGAGGAGGAAGCCGAGGCCCTTGACGCCCTGCGCAAAATCGAGGACATCAAGGCTCATGCGGCCCAGCTGAGCGAGCAGAACCTGGATCAGGCCGTGGCCATCCTCAAGGTGTGGTTGAAGGACCCGGAGGGCGTGAAAGTTGGCTGATCAACTGACGGGACAACAGAAGACGGCGATCCTGCTGCTGGCCATGGGCGACAAGTTCACGTCCGAAATGTTCAAGCGCATGGAACGCTCTGAAATCGCCCAGGTCTCCAAGGCCATGGTGGAACTCGACACCGTGCCCAAGGAAAAGGTCGAGGAAGTGATCCGCGAGTATCACCGCAAGCTGATCACGGGGCAGGAGATGATCACCGGCGGCCAGGACGTGGTCAAGCGCATCCTGACCAAGAACCTGGACTCCGACACCGCCAAGTACATCATGGACGCCCTGGACATGGACCACGGCCCGGCGCCCTTCCGGGAGCTGGAGAACGTGAGCCCCCGTATCCTGGCCCAGATCCTGCGCAGCGAACACCCCCAGACCCTGGCCTTGATCCTGGGGCACCTGCACTCCGAGCAGGCTGCCGAGCTGCTTTCCAACCTGCCTGCCGGGGTGCGCCCCGAAGTGCTCATGCGTCTGGCCAAGCTGGAGGCCGTGCCCGAGGAGATGCTGGTGGAAGTGGACAAGGTCTTGCAGAGCCAGCTCATTGCCATGGGCGGCAAGGAAGGCAAGAAGGTGGGTGGGGTGCAGGCCGTGGCCGAGATCCTCAACGCCGTGGACCGCTCCACCGAGGAAGAGGTCCTGGCCGAGATCGAAGAGGAATCGGCGCAGATGGCCGAGGAAATCCGCAACCTGATGTTCGTGTTCGACGACATCAAGAGCCTGGACGACCGCTCCATCCGCGAACTGCTCAAGGAAATCTCCAACGAGGACCTGACCATGAGCCTCAAGGGCGCGTCCCAGGACCTGCAGGACAAGTTCTTCAAGAACCTCTCCGAGCGCGCCGCCACCATGATCAAGGAAGACCTGGAGATCATGGGCCCCGTCCGCCTGGCGGACGTGGAGTCGGCCCAGCAGAACGTGGTCAAGACCGTGCGCCGCCTCGAAGTGGAGAACCGCATCGTCATCAGCAGGGGGTCCAGCGATGTCTTCGTCTGATTCGCCTTCCGGTTCCGTCAAGACAATGACAGGCCGCGTGTTCGTCGGCGTGGGCAAGGGCCGCGAAACGCTCATGGCCGTGGAGGACTTCCAGGGGCGCGGGTCCCTGGACCGCTGGAGCCGCGAGGTGGAGCAGGAGGTCATGCAGCGCGTCCAGGCCAAGGCCGCGGCCAAGGCCGCCGAGATCCTGGCCGCAGCCAACGCCGAGGCGAGAATGCTGCGCGACAAGGGCTTCGAGGAGGGCTATGCCCAGGGCATCGCCCAGGCCCAGGAGCAGCTGCAGCAGGCCCACCAGGAAATGTCCGCCGCCCTGGGGGACGCCCTGGCCGCCGTGCAGCAGGGCCGCGCCGCCATCTGGGAACACCACCGTCGCGACCTGCAGGCCCTGGTGGTGCTCGCCGTGGAGCGCAT